>NZ_JBHJQP010000198.1:0-14244 GCF_042262625.1 Streptomyces sp. NPDC056347
GCGCTGCTCGGCGCGGCGGCCACCGCCGCGTCCACGTACCTGATCGGGCGGCTGGGTGCCGATCTCCTCGCCCGGCTGCGGGAAGGTGCCGTCCGCGCCGTGCTGGGCATGCCGAGCACCCGCGTCGAACAGGTCGGCCGGGGCGATGTGCTCTCCCGGGTGGGTGACGACGTGGCGGTGATCTCCAAGGGCATCAGATCCGCCGTCCCCACGGTGTTCTCGGCGGGGGTGCTGGTGGTCATCGCCACGGCCGGCATGTTCGGCCTGGACTGGCGCCTGGGCCTGGCCGGCGCCGGGGCGCTGCCCGCGTACGGGCTGGCCCTGCGCTGGTACCTGCCCCGCTCCGCACCGCTCTACCGGCGCCAGCGGGTGGCCCAGGCCGACCGGGCGCAGGCCCTCATCAGCGGACTGAACGGGATCGACACCGTTCGGGCCTACCGCCTGGAGGACGACTTCCGGGAGAGGGTCACCCGGGAGTCGTGGCGGGTGCGCGAGCTGGGTGTCGAGGTGTTCCGGTTCTTCGGCCGGTTCGTCGGCCGGGAGAACCGTGCCGAGTTCATCGGCCTGACGCTGATCGTCGTGGTGGGGTACGTCCTGCTGGAGGCCGACGCCGCCAGCCTGGGCGAGGTGTCCGCCGCCCCGCTGATGTTCCACCGGCTGTTCACCCCGCTCGGCGCCATCATGTTCACCTTCGACGAGGCGCAGAAGTCGGGCGCGAGCCTGACCCGCCTGGTCGGAGTGGTGGGGGAGCCCGCCGAGGAACGGCTGGTGGGTGACGCGACCGCCGCGCGGGCGGACGACGGTCCGTATCCGGTGGAGGTACGGGGGCTGACGTTCCGCTACCCCGGCGCCGAGGAGCCCGTCCTGCGGGACGTCGATCTGTCCATCCCGGCCGGCGGCTCGCTCGCCCTGGTCGGGGCGACCGGGGCCGGGAAATCGACCCTGGCCGCGCTGATCGCCGGGATCGGGACCCCGCAGTCCGGGGCGGTCCGCGTCGGTCCGCACGATCTCGCCACGCTGGACGAGGCGGGCGCGCGGTCCCTGGTGACCATCCTGACGCAGGAGACCCATGTGTTCTCCGGGCCGCTCGACGAGGACCTGCGGCTGGCCGCGCCCGGGGCGAGCGACGCCGAACTGCTGGCCGCGCTGCGCACGGTGGGTGCCGGGGGCTGGGTGGAGCTGCTGCCGGAGGGGCCGCGCACCGCGGTCGGCGAGGGCGGTGAGCGGCTGGACGTCACCAAGGTCGCCCAGATCGCCCTGGCCCGGCTGGTGCTGGGCCGCTCGCCCGTGGTGGTGCTCGACGAGTCGACCGCCGAGGCGGGCAGTGAGGGCGCGGCCGAGCTGGAACGGGCGGTGCTCGCCGCGTGCGCGGGCCGGACCACGCTCTTCGTGGCCCACCGGCTGACCCAGGCCATGGCGGCGGACCGGATCGCCGTACTGGACGCGGGCCGGGTCGTGGAGGAGGGCACGCACACGGAACTGGTGGCTCTCGAGGGCCGGTACGCGCGGCTGTGGCGCGCCTGGCGAGAGGGTAGTTAGGTAAACCTAAGTTAGGTTAGGCTAACTTTCATACCCCGGAAGGATGCTGAGTCTTCGATGACGGAACCGAGCGCCCCGCGCGTACTGCTCTCTCCCGCCCGCCTGGCCGGTCTGCGCCGCCGCACCGGCGACTACGGCGACCGGACCGTCGCCGCGGCCTGTGCCGCCGGGCTGGCGTACTGGGCGACCGGACTCGGCCCCGACGGCATGGGCCTCACCCCGGACACCCTCTTCCCCGACCTCCTCCGACAGGTCGACAAGAACGGCACCGGGGGCGGCGGCCGGCCCGCCGGGGCGGACGGCCTCGCCGTCGCCGCCCCCGAGGGTGTCCCGCTCGCCGACGCGCAGCTCGCCCTCGACGACCTGGCCGACTTCCCCGACCGTCCCCTCAAGACCATCGCCCCGTCCGACGCCGCGTCCCGGCTCGAAGCCCTCGCCCGGTGGAACGACAACCGGGCCGACCGGCCCCGCCCGGCCCTCATGGAGATGTTCCGCGAGCAGGCCCGCGCCCGGCCGGACGCCGTGGCGGTCGTCGACGGAAGCCGCACTCTGACGTACCGCCAAGTCGCCGCGTACTCCGCCCAGCTGGCCCACCACCTGATCCGCAGGGGACTCTCCGCCGAGCAGGTCGTCGGCATCTCGCTCGGCCGCTCGGCCGAGATGGTCGTCGCGATCCTCGCCGTGCTCCAGGCCGAAGGCGCCTTCGTACCGCTCGACCCGCTCTGGCCCGCCGCCCGCCGCGCCGTCGTCGTCGAGGACGCCCGGGCCGTGCTCCAGCTCAACGAAAGCGGCGAGCACGCCGACGGCGAGCCGGACGCGGTCGCCGTCGACCTCGACGACTGGGGCTTCGCCGACCAGCCGGCCGAGGCACCGGACGTGACCGTCCCCGGCGCCGCACTGGCGTACGTCATCTTCACCTCCGGTTCGACCGGACGGCCCAAGGGCGCCATGATCCGTCACGAGGCGATCAGCGAACGCCTGGTGTGGCAGGTCGAGGAGATCCTCCACTTCGGCCACGACGACGCCTCGCTGTTCAAGGCGCCGCTCTCCTTCGACATCTCCATCAACGAGATCTTCCTGCCGCTGGTCTCCGGCGGCAGGCTGGTGATCCTGCGCCCCGGCGGCGAACGCGACCCGCACCACCTGCTCGGCGTGATCGCCGAACACCGCGTCACCTTCACCTACCTGGTCTCCTCCATGCTGGACGTACTGCTGGAGATCGCGGGCGACTCCGGCCGCCTGGACAGCCTGCGCCATGTGTGGTGCGGCGGCGAGGTGCTCACCCCCGAGCTGTACGAGCGCTTCCGCGCCCGCCTCGGCATCCCCCTGTACCACGGCTACGGACCGGCCGAGACGACCATCGGCATCTCCCACGTCGTCTACCGCGACGAGGCCGAACGCCTCACGACCTCCATCGGCCGCGCCAACCCCAACACCCAGCTGTACGTCCTGGACGACGAACTGCGCCCGGTCCCGGCCGGCGTCGGCGGCGAACTGTACGCGGGCGGACTCCTGCTGGGCCGCGGATACGTCAACGCCCCCGGCCTGACCGCCTCCCGCTTCGTCGCCAACCCCTTCGCCGACGACGGCTCCCGCCTCTACCGCACCGGCGACCTGGCCCGCTACGCCCCGGACGGCACACTGGACTTCCTCGGCCGCGCCGACAACCAGATCAAGATCCGCGGCATGCGGCTGGAGACCGAGGACGTCGAGGCCTCGCTCGCCGAACACCCCGGCGTACGGCACAGCTGCGTCGTCGCGAGGAAGAACACGGCGGGCGGCACCTACCTGATCGGGTACGTGCTCCCGGCCGCCGGCCACGAAGGACTGCGGGCCGAGGTTGTCAGGGAGTGGGCCGCCCGGCACATGGTCGAGTACATGGTCCCCGCCCACCTCGTCGTCCTGACGGAGTTCCCGCTCACCGCCAACGGCAAGATCGACCGGGGCGCCCTGCCCGAACCCGTGATCGCCACCGATGGCGCGGCGGAGCCCGTCACCGAGGAGGAGCGGCTGGTGTGCGCCGCCGCCGCGAAGGTGCTCCGACTGGAACGGACCGGCACCGACCAGGACTTCTTCCGGCTCGGCGGCGACAGCATCCTGGCCATCTCGCTGCTGGGCGCCCTGCGTGAGGACGGCCTCCACGTCACCGCGCGGCAGATCTTCACCCACAGCCGCCTCGGGGCGCTCGCCGCGGTGGCGAGCCGCGAGGAGACCGCCGCCGCCGACCACGGCGACATCCCCACCGGCCCCGTCGTCGGCCCGCCCGTCCTGCAGTGGCTCGGCGAGACCACCGACGCGATCGACGGCTTCGTCCAGTCCGTCGTCCTCAACACCCCGGCGGAGCTGACCGGGCAGGCGCTCGACGCGATCCTCGCCGCCGTACTGGAACGGCACCCCATGCTGCGGGCCCGGCTGGTCCGCGGCGAGCGCTGGAGCTTCGACGTCCCCGGACCCGGCCGGACCGCCGCCCCGATGTGGCAGGAGAGCGGCCTGCCGCCCGGCGACTGCGCGGCGCTCGCCGCCGAGGGCCTCGACCCGGACGGCGGGACCATGCTGCGCGCCGTGTGGCGCCGCGCCGAACGCCAACTGGTGCTGGTCGCCCACCACGTGGTGATCGACGGGGTGTCCTGGCGCATCCTCATGGACGACCTGGCCACCGCCTGGCGGCAGTACGCCGCGGGCGACCCCGTCGAACTGCCGCCCGTGGGAACGTCGTTCCGTCGCTGGATCCAGCTGCTGGACCGGGCCGACTTCGAGGCGGACCGCGCGTACTACGACACCCCGCCGCCCGCCCCCGACGCCCCCCTCGGCCGGCGCGCCCCCGAGGCCGGTGACACCGTGGCCCGCGAACGCGTCCGCACCCTTACCCTCGGCCCCGACGAGACCGCCGCGCTCCTCGGGCCCGTCCCCGCCGCGTTCCACGCCGGCGTCAACGACGTCCTGCTGACCGCGCTCGCCGTCGCCCTCGCCCGCCACCGCCGCGACCTGGGCCAGGACCAGACCTTCGCCCGCATCGAGCTGGAGGGACACGGCCGCGAGGCCCGCCATGTGGCCGGGGCCGCCGGGTTCGAACCCGAACTCTCCCGTACGGTCGGCTGGTTCACCACCCTCTTCCCGGTCACCGTCGACCCCGGACCGGCAAACGACCCCACCGCCCCCGGCTATCTGGCCGCCGCACTCAAGGCGGTCAAGGACGCCCTCGCCGCGGTGCCCCGCAACGGCCTCTCCTACGGCGCCCTGCGCCACCTGACCGCCACCCCGCCCGCCACCCCGGCCCCACAGGTGCTCTTCAACTACCTCGGCCGCTTCGACGCGGGCTCCCCCGGCGACTGGCAACTCACCAGCAGCACCGGACAGTTGGGCGAGAGGCGCGACCCGAGGATGCGGCTGCCGCGCGCCCTGGAGTTCAACGCCATCGCCGAACCCGACGAGAACGGCGCCTACCGGCTGGCCATCACCGTTTCCTGGGCCGAGGGCCGCTTCACCGAACAGGACATCACCACCCTCGGCGAATACTTCCGGGCCGCGCTCACCGGGCTCGCCGCACTGGAGGGGGGCGGCCACTCGCCCAGCGACTTCCCCCTGGTCCGCCTCACCCAGGCCGACGTCGACGCACTCGACGGACCGGCCCTGCGCGACATCCTCCCGCTGACCCCGCTCCAGGAGGGCCTGTACTTCCACTCCGTCTTCGACGGCGAGACCACCGGCGCCTACGTCGAACAGCAACTCCTCACCCTCGAAGGCGAGGCGGACCCCGCACGGCTCGCGGCCGCGGCCACCCGGCTGCTCGCCCTCTACCCCGGCCTCGCCGCCCGGTTCACCGCCCTCGCGGACGGCCGCGTCGTCTGCGTACTGGACGCCGGGACAGCGGCCCCCTTCACCGTCCTGGACCGTCCCGGACTCACCGACGAGGAGATCCGCGCCCACGCCGAGCGGGACCGCCGCGCCGGCTTCGACCTGGCCACCGGCCCGCTCATGCGCTACACCCTGATCCGTGCGGGCGCCGGCCGCGACATCCTGGTCCAGACCGTGCACCACATCGTCGCCGACGGCTGGTCCGTCCCGCCGATGCTCCGCGCCCTGCTCGCCGAATACCACGCCCCGGGCACCGTGCACCCGCTCGGCGACCACCGCGACCACGTGCGCCGGCTCGCCGCCCACGACCACGAGGAGAGCGAGGCGGTGTGGCACGGCGAACTCGCCGGACTGCCCGGCCCCTCCCTGGTCGCCGAGGGGCACACCCCCTCCGAGCGGTTCGCCGACACCACCGCCACGGCCGAGGGCGACATCCTCGCGGCCGCCCGCACCGCCGGTGTCCCCCTCAGCGTCGCCGTGCACAGCGCCTGGGCCCTCACCCTGGGTGGCCTCCTGCACTCCACGGACGTCGTGTTCGGCTCCACGGTCTCCGGGCGCGACGCCGAACTGCCCGGAATCCAGGACATGGTGGGCCTGTTCATCAACACCGTCCCGGTACGCGCCCACTGGGACGCGAACACCACGGCGGCCGAACTCCTCACCAGTGTCAAGGACCACCAGAGCGCGGTCCTCGCCCACCAGCACGTCTCCCTGGCAAGGATCGCCCGCCGCGCCGGGACCGGCCCGCTCTTCGACACGCTCGTCGTCTTCGACGTGGCCACCGACCCGGACACCCTGCGCGGCCCCGGCCACACCCTCGCCATCACCCGCATCACCAACGAAGGCGCCCCCCACTACCCGCTGACCCTGGTGGTGGAACGCACCTTTGACGGCCGCCCCCTCTTCCGCCTCATCCACGACGGCGCCCTGCTGCGCCCCGCGAGCGCCGAGGCGATCCTGCGCACCTTCACCCGCGCCCTCACCACCCTGCTCGCCCGCCCCGGCGCCCCGGTCCGCGAGACCGTCGCCCCCGCCCCGCTCCCGGCGCGCCCCGCCCCGAGGACGCTGGACGCGCTCCTCGACGCCGCGGTGCGCCGCGACCCCTCGGCCGTCGCCGTCACCCACTGCACCCTCGACGGCGCGACCAGGTCCCTGACCTACGGCGAACTGGGCGCCGCCAAGGACGAGCTGGCCGATGTGCTGCGGGCGGCGGGGGTCGGCCCCGGAGCCCGGGTCGCCGTCGCCGTACCGCGCTCCCCGGAGCAGGTCGTCGCCCTGGCCGCGGTCGTCACCGCGGGCGGCGCGTACGTGCCGCTGGACCCGGCGTACCCGGACGAGCGGCTGGCCCACGTCCTCGGCGACTGCGCCCCGCAGGTCGTGCTCGTGGACCGCGGACAGCGGGCCCGCTTCGGCCGCCTCCTGGCCCGTACGGGCACGGCGGCCCGGGTCCTCGTCCAGGGCGAGGAACCCGCCCCCGCCGCCCCCGTGCCGGGGGAGCGCCCCCGTCCGCGGGACGCCGCGTACATCATCTACACCTCGGGCTCCACCGGCCGCCCCAAGGGCGTCGCCGTCCCGCACGCGAGCGTGGTCACCCTCCTCGCCAACACCCGCCCCGCCATGGACTTCGGGCCCGACGACGTCTGGGTCCAGTTCCACTCCTTCTCCTTCGACTTCGCGGTCTGGGAGCTGTGGGGGGCGCTGCTCCACGGCGGTGAACTGCTGGTCCCCGACTACGCGCTGACCCGCTCCCCGGCCGACTTCCGCCGGCTCGTCCACGACCGCGCGGTGACCGTGCTCAACCAGACCCCGTCCGCGTTCTACCAGTTCATCGAGGCGGACCGGCTCGCCGCCGAACCGCTCACCGCACTGCGCCGGATCGTCTTCGGCGGCGAGGCACTGGACCCGGCGCGGCTGCGCGGCTGGGTCGGGCGGTACGGCGCCGACGCCCCCGAACTGGTCAACATGTACGGGATCACGGAGACCACCGTCCATGTCACCCACCGGGTGCTGACCGGGGCGGACTTCGAGCCCGGCACCGACGTCAGCCCGATCGGCGGCCCGATCCCCGGGCTCACCGTCCATCTGCTCGACGACCGGCTCCGCCCGGTCCCGCCGGGCCGGACGGGCGCCATCTACGTCTCCGGCGACCAGGTGGCGCTCGGCTACCTCGGGCGGCCGGGGCTCACCGCGGGCCGGTTCGTGGCGGACCCGTTCGCCGCCGACGGCTCCCGCATGTACCACACCGGCGACCTGGCCCGCCGCACCCTCGACGGCGAACTGGAGTTCGCCGGCCGGGCCGACGACCAGGTGCAGCTCAAGGGGTTCCGGATCGAGCCCGGCGAGGTGGAGTCGGCACTCCGGGAGCTCGACGGGGTCGTGGACGCGGCCGTCACGGTGGCCCGGAGCGGCGACCATCTCGTCGCCCATGTGGTGGGGCGGGTGCCCGCCGACCTCACCACCCGGCTCTCGGCCACGCTGCCCGCGTACATGGTGCCGGGCCGGGTGCTGGCCGTGGACGCCCTGCCGCTGACCGTCAACGGCAAGCTGGACCGTGCGGCCCTGACCGCCCGGGCCGAACGGAAGGACGACGCCCCCGCCCCGGCCTCCCCGGCCGAGGACGCCCTCGCCGCGCTCGTCGGCGTCTTCGGCCACGCGTTGCCCGGCGCCGCCGTGGACGCCGACACCGACTTCTTCGCCGCCGGGGGCGACAGCATCGTCGCCATCACCGTGATCAACCGGGCCAGGGCGCTCGGCCTGCCGATCGCACCCCGGGACGTCTTCCTGCTGAAGACCCCCCGCGCGCTGGCCGCGCACCTCGCCGCCCGGACCCCGCGCACCGGGGCCCCCGCCCCGGTCCGCCGTGAGGACGGGCCACTGCCCGCCACCCCGATCATCCTGCGCCAGCGCGGACTCGGCGGCTCGCTCGACCGGTTCGCCCAGGCCAGGACCCTGGCGGTCGCCGAAGGGACCACCCTCGCCGACCTCCGGCGGGCCGCGAGCGCCGTCCTCGCCGCGCACCCGGCCCTGCGGCTGAGGCTGGGCACCGAGCACGGGGTGTGGACCCTGCGCACCGAACCCGCCCGCGAGGCCGACGTCGTGACCACCGACGCCCCCGACGCGACGGCGGCGGCGAACGAGGCCGCCGGACGGCTCGACCCCGGCGCCGGGCACATGAGCGCGTTCTCCTGGCTGGCCCCGAGCCGCACCCTGGTGATCACCGCCCACCACCTCGCCGTCGACGCGGTCTCCTGGCTGATCGTCCTCGACGACCTCGCCGCCCACCTCGGCGGCACCACCCCCGCACCGCCCACCACCTCCTACGCCGAGTACGCCGAGGCCCTGACGGCGCACACCGCGGCGGACACCGGCAGCCTCGGCCACTGGATCGGGACCCTGGCCGCACCGCCCCTGCTCCCCGAGGTCCGCCACCCGCGCACGGCCACCGTCCTACTCCCCCCGGAGACCAGCGAACTGCTGACCCGCACCGCCCCCACCGCCCTCGGGACGGGCCTCACCGAGCTGCTGTGCGGCGCCCTGCGCACCGCCCTGACGGCCGTCCAGGCCGGGACACCCACCGACCTCGCCGTCGAACTCGAGCGGCACGGCCGGGTCCCGGTCCTGGAGCACCACGACTACACCCGCACCGTCGGCTGGTTCACCTCCATCGCCCCCGTCCGGCTCACCCCGCACACGGACCCGGTCGCTGCGGCCCGCGAGGTCGCCGAACGTCAGCCGGACGAGCGCGGACACCTCGCCTACGGCCGGCTGCGCCACCTCGACCCGCAGACCGCCCCGCTGCTGACGGCCCGCCCCCAGGTGCTCCTCAACTACCTGGGCCGGGGCGGCGAGTCCCACGTCCCCCGCATCACCGGCGGCGAGCAACCCACCCCGTACGCCGTCGAGGTCAACGCCTGGACCGACGAAGCGACGGGCCGCCTGCACGCCGAGTTCACCCTCGCCGAGGGCGTCCCCGACACCATCACCGGGCACTGGCTCCAGGCCCTGGAGCACATCGCCGACACCGCCGCCACGGCCGAGCGCACCGCCCCGGTCACCCCGCTCCAGCGCGGCCTGTTCTTCCAGGCCCAACTGGCGGGGGCGGCCGGACACTACGTCGCGCAGAGCTGGTTCACCTTCGGCCGACGCCTGGATCCCGACGCGCTCGCCGAGGCGATGGCGTACGTGATCGCCCGGCACCCAGCCGCCGGAGCCGGGTTCACCACCGACGACGACGGCAGCCCCGTACAGACCCTCGCCGCCGGGCGCCGGGTCGCCGTCCGCACGGTCGAGGTGACCGACGAGGCGGCGGCCGGGGCGCTGCGCACCCGGGACCGGGAGACCGGCTTCGACCTCGGCGAGCCGCCGCTGATCCGGCTGACCGTGGTCCGGCTGCCGGGCGGAGCGGACGGGCTGCTGCTCAGCTACCACCTGCTGCTCTGGGACGGCTGGTCCCGCGAGATCGTGCTGCGCGACCTGTTCGCCGCCTACGAGGCCGTCGTGGCGGGCGAGCCGCTCGCCGCCGCCCCGGCCGTGCCGGGCTTCGAGGAGTACGCCCGCACGCTGGCCGCCGAGGACCCTGGGGCGGCGCACCGCTTCTGGGCCGGTCACCTGGCCGCACTGCCCGGCCCGACCCTGCTCGCCGGAGTGGCCCCGGCCCTCCCCGACACCCTCCCGCGCGCCCTGACGCACACCATGTCCGCCGAACTGTCCCGGCTGCTGCGGGACGCGGCCGCCGCCCACGGCGTCACCCTGAACACGGTGCTGACCGGCGGCCTCGGTCTGCTCCTCGGCGCCCGCACCGGCCGCGCGGACGCGGTGTTCGGGGTGACCGTCTCCGGCCGCGAGGGCGAGGGCCGTTCCGGCATCGTCGGCGTCCTGCTCAACACCGTCCCGATGTGGACCCGGGCCCGGCCCCACGACACCGTCGGCGACTACCTGACCGCCGTCCAATCGGCCCGTGTCGAGGCGATGGACCACGAGCACCTGGGGCTCGGCGAGATCCAGCGGGCCGCCGGACACGACACCCTGTTCGACAACCTGTTCGTGCTCCAGAACTTCCTGGACCAGGAGGCGTTCGCCGCGATGAACGCCCGGCACGGCATCACTTCGGTGCGGGCCGACGACTCCACGCACTACCCGTTCACCTGGGTCGTCACCCCCGGCGACCGGCTCACCGTCAAGCTGGAACACCGCGACGACGACCCGGCCGGCGCCCGCCGCCTCCTCGACGACTACCTGCGCGTCCTCACGGACCTCGCCCGCGCCACCGGACCGGTGGGCGCGCTCCCCGGGCCCGCCCCGGCCCCCGGACCCGCCGGGCGGACCCCGGTCGGCACGGACACCGTCGTCGACCGCTTCGACCGGGCGGCCGACCGCGACCCGGGCCGCACCGCACTCGTCGCCGACGGAGCGAGCCTGACCTTCGCCGGACTCCGCGACCGCAGCCGCCGGCTGGCGGGTGTACTCGCCGCCCGGGGCATCGGCCCGGAGCGGACGGTGGGCCTCGCCGTCCCGCGCTCGCTCGACTCGATCGTGGCGCTCTTCGCGGTGCTGCGCGTCGGCGCCGCCTACGTACCGCTGGAGCTGGACCACCCGGACGAGCGGATCGCGGCCATCGTCGCGGACGCCCGGCCCGACGCGGTCCTCACCGTCGACGCGGTGGCCCACCGCATCGGCGGCGAACCGATCGTCCTGGACCGCCCGCTGCCCGAGGCCGAGCCGTACACCACCTTCGCGCCCGAGGACCCGGACCGGCTGCGCCACCCCGCGTACACCATCTACACCTCCGGATCGACCGGGAGGCCCAAGGGAGTGGTGACCGAGTACGCCGGGCTCACCAACATGCTGATCAACCATCAGCGGCGGATCTTCGGACCTGTCCTGGCCGAGCACGGCCACCGGGTCTTCAAGGTCGCGCACACCGTGTCCTTCGCGTTCGACATGTCGTGGGAGGAGCTGCTCTGGCTCGCCGACGGCCACGAGGTCCACATCTGCGACGAGGAGCTGCGCCGCGACGCCCCCCGGCTCGTCGAGTACTGCCGCGCGCACGGCATCGACGTCGTCAACGTGACCCCGACCTACGCTCAGCATCTGGTGGCCGAGGGACTCCTCGACGACCCGGCGCGGCGCCCCGCCCTGGTGCTGCTCGGCGGCGAGGCGGTCACCCCGAAGCTGTGGCAGCGGCTCATCGACACCGAGGGGACCGTCGGCTACAACCTGTACGGGCCCACCGAATACACCATCAACACCCTCGGCGTCGGCACCTTCGAATGCGAGGACCCGGTGGTCGGCGTGGCCATCGACAACACCGAGGTGTACGTGCTCGACCCGTGGCTGCGCCCGCTCCCGGACGGCGTGCCCGGCGAGCTGTACGTATCGGGCGTCGGCATCGCCCGCGGCTACCTCGGGCAGAGCGCCCAGACCGCGCACCACTTCGTGGCCTGCCCGTTCGGCCGGCCCGGCGAGCGGATGTACCGCACCGGGGACCTGGTCCTGCGCCGCCCCGACGGCAACCTCGCCTACCTGGGCCGCACCGACCAGCAGGTCAAGATCCGCGGCCACCGGGTCGAACCCGCCGAGGCCGAAGCGGCGTTCGCGGCGCACCCGGCGGTGCGGTTCGCCGCCGTGGTCGCCCAGCCCGACCCGGGGGCCGGCGGCGCGTACCGGCTGGCCGCCTATCTCGTGCTCGACGGCGCCGGACTGGCGCAGGTCGCCGCCGAGGCGGGCGCCGCACTGCCGGACTTCCTGCGCCCGACCCACTACGCACAGGTCGACGCCATCCCGCTGACCGTGAACGGGAAGGCCGACACCAAGGCACTCCCGGAAGCCCGGCCGCTCGGCGCGCTGACCACCGCGGCCGAACGCGGACCGGAGCCCGGGACCGAGACCACGGTCTGCGAACTCTTCGCCGAAGCACTGGACCTGGACGACGACGAGGTGAGCGCGGTGAGCGACTTCGTGGCCCTGGGCGGCCACTCCATGCTGGCGGTAAGGCTGACCGGACTGCTCCGGCGCGAGTACGGCCCCGTCCTGACCATCCGTGAGCTGCTGACCCTGCGAACCCCGGAAGCGATTGCCCGCCACCTCGATGAGAACTCCTGACATGCCGCCCACGAGCAACGACGCGGGGTCCCGCACCGGCGCGGACATCCTGCGCACCGCGCTGCGCCGCAACACCGGCGCCATGGCCCGGGGCACCGTCCTCATGGGCCTGTACCAGGCGGGGGAGACCGCCTTCCCGATCGCGCTCGGCCTGATCGTCGAGCACACCCTGCGGGACCGCGGCCCCGCCGCGCTCGCGCTGTCGATCGGGGCGCTGGCCGTGATCATCACGACGGTGTCGCTGTCGTGGCGCTTCGGGATGCGGGTCCTGCAGAAGGCCAACACCACCGAGGCACACCGCTGGCGGGTCCGGGTCGCCGCCTGCGGACTCCAGCCGGTGGCCCGGGACGCCGGGCTGAAGTCCGGCGAGGTGCTGACCATCGCGACGGAGGACGCCGACCAGACCGCCGACATCGTCGAGGTGGTGCCGCTGCTGGTCAGTTCGCTGGTCGCGGTGGTGGTCGCGGCGGTCGCGCTGGGCCTGGCCGACATCCGGCTGGGGCTGCTGGTGATCGTGGGGACCGTGGCGATCCTGTCGGTCCTGGCGGTGCTGTCCAGGCGGATCGGGGCCCGCACGCGGGAGCAGCAGGCCCGGGTGGCGCGGGCCGGTGCGAAGGTCGCCGACCTGATCACCGGCCTGCGCCCGCTGCACGGCTTCGGCGGCAACCACGCGGCGTTCGGCTCCTACCGGCGGGTCAGCGCGGACGCGCGGCACCAGGCGGTCGCGGTGGCCCGGGCGAACGGCGCCTACGCGGGCGCGGCGCTGGCCCTGAACGCGGTGCTGGCCGCCGCCGTCTCGCTGACGGCCGGGTGGCTGGCGTTCGAGGGCCGGATCACCCTCGGGGAGCTGGTGATGGCGGTGGGCCTGGCCCAGTTCATCATCGAGCCGCTCAAGATGTTCTCGGAGATGCCCAAGTACGTGATGACGGCGCGGGCCTCGGCCGAGCGGATGGCGCTGGTGCTGGCAGCGCCGCCGGTCACGGTCCCGGGGGACAGGAGCCCCGACCTCTTTGCCCGGCAGGTCCTCGTGCTCGACGGCGTCCACCACGGGGCGCTGCGCGGGGTCGGCTTCGAGGTGGCCGCCGGGGAGTTCGTGGCGGTCGCCGCCTACCACCAGCGCCAGGCGGCCGACCTGGCCGCGGTCCTCGCGCTGCACGCCCCGCCCGGCACGTACCCGGGAACGGTACGGGTCGGCGGCCGGCCGCTGGAGGAGCTGTCGGCCGCGGCGGTCCGGGCGTACATGCTGGTGAATCCGTACGACGGGGAGATCTTCGCGGGCACCCTCCGCTCGAACATCGACCCGTCGGGCACCAGCCGGACGGTCGCCGAGGCGGTCGAGGCGTCCCTGCTGACGGATGTCGTCGCCCTGCACCGCGAGGGGCTCGACCACCCGGTCCGCGACCGGGGGGCGAACCTCTCCGGCGGGCAGCGCCAGCGGCTCTCGCTGGCCCGCGCCCTGGCCGCCGACACCGAGGTCCTGGTGCTGCACAACCCGACGACGGCCGTCGACGCGGTCACCGAACAGCTCGTCGCGCGCCGGATCGCCCAGCTGCGCCGGGGCCGGACCACTGTGGTGGTCACCAGCAGCCCGGCCCTGCTGGACGCCGCCGACCGGGTGCTGGTCCTGGACGGAGGCGTGATCACCGCCGAGGACACCCACCGCAATCTGCTGGCCGGGGACGAGGGGTACTGCCTGGCAGTGGCGCGATGAGCGGGCCGGCCGGGAACACCGGGGCCCCGGTGCACCCG
>NZ_JBHJQP010000199.1:0-14206 GCF_042262625.1 Streptomyces sp. NPDC056347
GCCCCCACGCCTTCGGGCGCGGGGGCCGGACCCTTTCTCCGTACGGGGTGCTCAGCCCATCAGGGACAGGAACCCGGCGACCGTCCCGGTCATCGCCTCGCGGCCCGGGGCGAGGTACTTGCGCGGGTCGACGCCGGTGGTGTGTTCGGCCAGGTAGGCGCGGACCGCGCCGCTGAACGCGGTGTTCAGGGCGGTGCCCACATTGATCTTGACCATGCCGGAGGAGGTGACCGCCCGGCGGATCTCCGCGTCCGGCACCCCGCTGGAGCCGTGCAGCACCAGCGGCACCGGGACGGCCGCGCGCAGCCGCCCGATCAGCTCGTGGTCCAGGGCGGCGGTCCGCTCGGTCATCGCGTGCGAGGAGCCGACCGCCACGGCCAGCGCGTCCACCCCGGTCCCGCGTACGTACGCGGCGGCCTCGGCCGGGTCCGTGCGGACGCCGGGGGCGTGGGCGTCGAGCGGGGTCTCGCCCTCCTTGCCGCCGACCCTGCCCAGCTCGGCCTCGATCCAGATGCCGCGCTCGTGGCCCCAGGCCACCGCCTCTGCCGTGGCCCGTACGTTCTCCTCGTACGGCAGCCGGGACGCGTCGAACATGACGGAGCCGAAGCCCTCCGCGTGCGCCTGGTGCAGCAGCTCCACGGACTCGACGTGGTCGAGGTGGAGGGCGAGCGGGGCGCTCGACGTACGGGCGACGGCGGCGGCCGCGGCGGCTATGCCGGAGAGCCGGCCGCCGTGGAACTTCACGGCGTTCTCGGAGATCTGGAGGATCGCGGGCGCCCCGGCGCGCTCCGCCCCGGCGGCGATGGCCTCGGCGTGCTCCAGGGTGATGACGTTGAAGGCGGCGATCCCGTGTCCCCGGGCCTGGGCGGCGGAGACGAGTTCACCGGTGCTGACGAGCGGCATGCGGACCTCTTGTTGCTTCTTCCGGCCCGCGATCGGGCGGGTCCGGTACGGGCGCGGCCTCTTCAGGCCGCCGGTGCGTGTTCCCGGATGACGACGCGCGGCAGCAGCTCCTCGTACGCCGCGCGGTCGAAGTCACCGGCCGTGGGGGAGAGCACGGTCGCCGTCGACAGTGCCACCGCCCTTCGCAGCCGGTCCGGCCAGCTCGCTTTCTCGACGAGCCCGGACAGCAGGCCGGCCACCGCGGAGTCGCCCGCGCCGGTCGGATTGCCCCGGACCGCGGCGGGCGGCCGGGCCTGCCAGCCGCCGTCGGGGGTGACCGCGAGCATGCCGTCCGGGCCCAGCGAGGCGATGACGCCGTGCGCGCCGCGGCGGCGGGCGTCGCGGGTGGCGCGCGCCGGATCCCGGGAGCCGGTGAGCTGGGCGAGCTCCTCGGTGTTCGGCTTGACCAGGTCGGGGCGGGCGGCGATGCCGCGGCGCAGCGGTTCGCCGCTGGTGTCCAGGAGGACCGGGACCCGCGCGGCGCGGGCCGCCCGGACGAGTTCGGCGTACGCGCCGACATGGATGCCGGGCGGCAGGCTGCCGCAGAGCGCGACGGCGTCGGCGCCGGTGAGGAGCTCCGCGTACCGGTGCAGCAGGGCGGCCCATTCGTCGGCGGTGATGTGCGGGCCGGGCTCGTTGAACTGGGTGGTGTCGCCGCCGGCGCGGTCGGCCACGGCGACGGTGCGGCGGGTGTTCCCGGCGACGGTGACCAGGGCGTCGGTGATCCGGGCACCGGACGAGGGGCCCGCGGTGGCGAGCAGTTCGCGCAGCCGGGCGCCGGTGGGGCCGCCGACGAAGCCGGTGACCACGGTGTCGTGGCCGAGCGCGGAGAGCACCCGGGCCACGTTGAGCCCCTTGCCGCCGGGCCGCTCGGACATCTCGCGGACGCGGTGGCTGGCGTGCGGGACGAGTTCGGGCACGCTGTACGTCAGGTCGAGTGCCGTGTTCAGTGTGACCGTGAGGATCACCGCGACCGCTCCCTCGACCCCTGCTCCGAAGCGCGGAACCTGGGGTGGGGCGCGCTTTCACTGGCTGTTTCCCAGGCGATCATGTCAAAGAGGCGGCGGTCGGCCCAGACCTCCGGACCAACCGCCGTCTCTTCGTTACGTATTCGACGCGCCGTCAACAATGCGCTCAATCAGGCGATTCGGGGCTCCTTGATCCATTCGCCCTTGCGCATGACGCCCCGGAGGACGAAGTCCTCGTCCAGCACCACCAGGTCCGCGTCCTTGCCCGGTTCCAGCGAGCCGACCCGGTCGTACACACCGAGCAGCCGGGCCGGGTTGGCGGAGATGGACTGCACGACGTCGCCGACCGGAATCCGGTCGATGGTGACGGCCCGGTGGAACGCGGTGTCCAGGGTGAGCGTGGAGCCCGCGATCGAGTTGCCCTCGACCAGCCGCGCGACGCCGTCCTTGACCTCGACCGCGAGCGGGCCGAGCTGGTAGCGGCCGTCGCCGAAGCCGGCCGCGTCCATCGCGTCGGTGATCAGTGCGACGCGGTGGGCGCCCGCGTGGTGGTAGGCCAGCTCCAGGGCGGCGGGGTGCAGATGCGTGCCGTCGTTGATCAGCTCGACGGTGATCCGCTCGTCCTCCAGCAGCGCGGCGATCGGGCCGGGCTCGCGGTGGGCGAGCGGCGGCATCGCGTTGTAGAGGTGGGTGGCGACGGTGGCGCCCGCGTCGATCGCCTCGACGGTCTGCTCGTACGTGGCGTCGGTGTGCCCGATCGCGGCGATCACGCCGTGCTCGGCGAGCAGCCGCACCGAATCGATGCCGCCGGGCAATTCGGTGGCGAGCGTGAACATCTTCGCGGTGCCGCGCGCCGCGTCCATCAGCTTGCGGACCTCGGCCGGGTCCGGGTGGCGCAGCAGGTCCTCGCTGTGCGCGCCCTTGCGGCAGGGCGAGATGAACGGTCCCTCGAAGTGGATGCCCGCCAGGTCGCCCTGTTCCACCAGCTCCGACAGCACACCGGCCCGGTGGGCGAGGAAGTCCATCTCGCCGGTGACCGTGGAGGCGACCAGGGTGGTGGTGCCGTGCTCGCGGTGGGTGCGGATGCCGGTGAGGACCTCGTCCACGGTGCCGGAGGTGAAGGACGCGCCACCACCGCCGTGGTTGTGCATGTCGACGAAGCCGGGCACCAGCCAGTGGCCGCTCAGGTCGAGGGTCCGGGCGTCCTGCGCCGCGCTGCCCGCGATCCGGGTGCCTTCCACTATCACCCGGCCGTTCTCCACGGTCCCGGTGGGAAGCACCACCCGGGCACCTGCGAGAACCGTGCTGTCTGCGCGTCCGGCCATCAGGCGGATACCTCCGTGGAGAGAAGATCCCAGGCGAGCAGCCCTGCGCCCAGGCATCCGGCGGTGTCCCCGAGGGCCGCCGGGACGATGTGGGGCAGCTTCTGGAACGTGACCCGTTCCTCGACGGCCGCACGGAGTGGTGTGAACAAGGTTTCCCCGGCCTCGGCGAGACCGCCACCGATGATGAGCGTGCGCGGGTCGAGCAGCGTCAGCGCGGTGACCAGTCCGGCGGCGAGCGCGTCCACCGCGTTCCGCCAGACCTCCGCCGCCGCCGGGTCGCCGGACTCGACGGCCTTCGCGCAGTCCGCCGCGTCCGCGGCCGGGTCGCCGGAAGCGGCGGCCCAGGCGCGGCTCACCGCGGCGGCCGAGGCCAGGGTCTCCAGGCAGCCGCGCTGGCCGCAGCCGCAGTCGGGGCCGTCCGGGCGGACCACGATGTGCCCGATCTCGCCCGCGTAGCCGTGCGCGCCCGCCTCGATGGTGCCCGCGATGCCGATGGCCCCGGCGATGCCCGTGCCCAGCGGTACGAACAGGAAGCGGTCGGCGCCCCTGCCTGCGCCGATCCGGCCCTCGGCCAGCCCGCCGGTGCGTACGTCATGGCCGAGCGCGACGGGTACGCCGCCGAGCCGCTCGCCCAGCAGGCGGCGCATCGGTACGTCGCGCCAGCCCAGGTTCGCGGCGTAGACCGCTGTGCCGTTCTCGGCGTCGACGATGCCGGGCACCGCCACCCCGGCCGCCACGGCGCTCTCGCCGAAGTGCTCCTCGCCGTACGCCCGAAGATCGGCGGCGAAGCCGAGAATCGACTCCACGACCGCCTCGGCGCCGCGCTCGCGACCGGTCGCCCGCCGCGCTTCGTGCAGCAGCGCGCCGTCGGCCCCGACCAGTGCGGCCTTCATTCCGGTGCCGCCCACATCGAGGGCGATGACGTGTTTCACGGGAAACAGTTTCGCCCGAGGAATCAAAAAGGTCTAGTCCACTACTCCGGTTTGTTGCGGATGCATACAAAATCACGGTCAAGGACACGCCCGCTTCCGGCCACTGCGCCTGGTGAGGCACCGGTCGCGTTGCGAAAGCGAGACCGCCGCAGGTGTAGACCTCCACTGATCAACTGGTGCAGGATCGCTGCTCATTCGAGTACTCGCGCACCGGTACGACCGGTGCGGCCGACGCGATGGACGAGGACGGTCTGCACTGTGCGGTTGCGCTACCGGGCACTGACGGCGGTCGTCACCGCGCTGGGCATGACGGGGACGCTGGCGGGCTGCGGGGGCGGCAGCGACTCGGGGGACGTCACCCTCAGGCTCGTCGCGGCCGACTACGGAACCGGCCCGGCCGACAGCTCCCGGAAGTACTGGGACACGGTCGTCAAGGGTTTCGAGTCCTCCCACCCCGGCATCAAGGTCGACGTCAGCGTCCGCTCCTGGAAGAGCATCGACCGCGAGGTCGCCACGATGGTGGAGAAGGGACAGGCCCCCGACATCGCCCAGGTCGCCTCCTACGCCGACTACGCCAAGGCCGGGAAGCTCTACCGGGCCGACCAGATGCTGCCCATAAGCACCCAGGCCAACTTCCTGCCGTCCCTCGCCGACGCGGGCAGCGTCGACCGCACCCAGTACGGACTGCCGTTCGTCGCCAGCACCCGGCTGCTCTTCTACAACAAGAAGCTCTTCGCCCAGGCGGGCCTCGCCGCCCCGCGGACCTGGAACGACATCCGCGGCGACGCGACGGCGCTCAAGCAGCGCGGCGTGACCTACCCCTTCGCGCTGCCGCTCGGCCAGGAGGAGGCCCAGGCCGAGACCATGATGTGGCTGCTCGGCGGGGACGGCGGCTACACCGACGACGGCGGCTCGTACGACATCGACTCCACCGAGAACGTCGAGACGTTCGAATGGCTGAAGACCAACCTGGTCGACCCGGGGCTCGTCGGCCCGCAGGCCCCCGGCGAACTCGACCGGCAGAAGGCGTTCGCCGCCTTCACCGACGGCAAGGTCGGCATGCTGAACGGGCACCCGACACTGATGCGGGAGGCCAAGCGCAAGGGCGTGTCGGTCGGCATGGTGCCGATGCCCGGACGGGACGGCCCCGCCCGCAGCTCGCTGGGCGTGGCCGACTGGATCATGGGCTTCAAGCAGGGCGGCCACCGCGTGCAGCTGGGCAAGTTCTTCGACTACCTGTTCAGCGACAAGAACGTCATCGCCTTCGCCGACGAGTACGACATGCTCCCGGTCACCGACAGCGCCTCGGCGGCCATGGAGTCCGACCCCAAGTACAAGCCGCTGTGGAAGTTCCTGGACGCGCTGCCGGACTCGCAGTTCTACCCGTACGGCAGGACGTCCTGGGCCCGGACCAGCGCCTCGCTCAAGGAGAACATGGGCCGGGCCGTCGAGCCGGACGGCAGCCCCGAGAAGGCACTGGGCCAGGTGGCCCGCGACGCGGCCGCGGCCGAGCGCGACGAGTAGCGACGAGCGGGCGGGCGGCGGGCGTCCGCACGGGTGGCGGCCCGCCGGACGGGCGATAGGTTGGCTGATATGACCGCTGCCACGCCCGGGCCCGACGCCCCCGACGCCCTCTCCGAGCGGGACCGCGCCGTGCTCGCCGTCGAACGGCAGTCGTGGCCCGGCCCCGGAGCCAAGGAGCGGGCGATCCGCGAGCGGCTGGGCATTTCGCCGACCCGCTACTACCAGCTGCTCAACGCCCTGCTCGACGACCGCCGGGCCCTGGCGGAGGACCCGGTCACGGTCAACCGCCTGCGCCGGGTGCGCGACGCCCGCCGCGACCGCCGCTGAGAACCGGCCGGGCGGGAACCGTCCGGCCGGGGAGAGAGCGGCCGGGAGCCGTGCGGCGGGGACATACGGCCGCCGGCCGACCGAGGTCCGCGTGACCGGGGCCGTGGGACCGAGGGCCGTCCGGCCGGGGTTTCCCGCAACGGCCCGCGCCGTACGGCGCCGCTATAGGCTCGTCCCATGGGCAGCAACCCGGAAGCACCCACCCCCGCATCCGCATCCGCCCCGGGCGAGACGCCCGCCGGGCTCCCGACTCCCACCACCCCGGCCGGCCGCGAGGCCCTCGCCGCGATCCTCGCCCGCCCCGGCCGCGCCGTCGTCGCGCTCGACTTCGACGGCACCCTCGCCGACATCGTCCCGGACCCGGAGCAGGCCCGTGCCCACCCCGGCGCCGTACCGGCCCTCGCCGCGCTCGCCCCGAAGGTGGCCTCCGTCGCCGTGATCACGGGGCGCCCGGCCGGTGTCGCGGTCCGGCACGGAGGGTTCGCCGGAGTGCCCGGCCTCGACCACCTCGTCGTCCTCGGCCACTACGGCGCCGAGCGCTGGGACGCCGTCACCGGCACCGTCCACGCCCCCGCCCCGCACCCCGGCATCGCCACCGTCCGCGCCGAACTCCCCGGCGTCCTGGACCGCTCCGGCTCCTGGCATGGCACCTGGGTCGAGGAGAAGGGCCGGGCCATCGCCGTCCACACCCGCCGCGCCGCCGACCCGCAGGGGGCGTTCGAGGCGCTGGTCCAGCCACTCGGCGAGCTGGCCGCCCGGCACGGACTGATCGTCGAGCCCGGCCGCCTGGTCCTGGAACTGCGCCCGCCCGGTGTCGACAAGGGCGTGGCACTCACCGAGTACGTACGGGAGACAGGTGCCGGGTCCGTGCTCTACGCGGGCGACGACCTCGGCGACCTCGCCGCCTTCGCCGCCGTGGAGAAGCTCCGCGCCGACGCCGTTCCCGGACTGCTGGTCTGCAGCGGCAGTACGGAAGTGCCCGAACTGTCCGACCGCGCCGACCTGCGGCTCGACGGCCCGGAAGGCGTCGTCACCTTCCTCGGCCGACTGGCGGAAAGCCTCTGAGGACCCGAAAGCAGCCGACGGCCCGGGACTGTCCGACGGCCCGGGACGGAAGGTCCCGAGGCCGCGTCCGGCGGTTCGGGCCCTACCCCCGCCGCAGCGCGTCCAGCTGGTCCAGGAACCACTGCTGCGGCGGCAGCGCGACCGCCGCCGCAGCCAGGCGCTCGGTGCGCGCGGCCCGTTCGTCCTCCGCCATCATCAGCGCCTCGTGCAGCGCCGCCGCCGTCGCCGACACGTCGTACGGATTCACCACGACCGCGTCGCCGCCCAGCTCCTCGTACGCCCCAGCCTCCCGGGACAGCACCAGCGCGCAGCCGTGGTCGGAGACCACCGGGATCTCCTTGGCGACCAGGTTCATGCCGTCGCGGATCGGGTTGACGAGCGCCACGTCGGCCAGCCGGTACGCGGCCAGCGAGCGGGCGAAGTCGTCCTCGACGTGCAGCACCACCGGCGTCCAGGTGTCCGTGCCGAACTTCGTGTTGATGTCGTCGGCGACCCGCCGGACCTCGGCCGTGTAGTCCCGGTACACCGCGAGGTCCTGCCGGGAGGGATAGGCGAAGGCGACATGGACGAGCCGTTCGCGCCACTGGGGCCGCTCGGCCAGGAGCTCCCGGAACGCGAGCAGGCCGCGCACGATGTTCTTGGACAGTTCCGTTCGGTCCACCCGCACGATCGTCCTCCGGCCGGGGCCGATCTGCTCGCGCAACGCCGCCATCCGCTCGTCCACGTCCGCCTCATGGGCCCGGCGACGCAGGAAGTCCCCGTCCGCGCCGAGCCCGTGCACCCCGATCCGGGTGTCCCCGGTGCCGCCCAGGACCCGCTCGCAGCAGCCGGTGAAGGCGTCCGCCCAGCGCCGGGTCAGGAACGCCGCCCGGTCCGCGCCCAGGATGCCGCGGAGCAGCTGCTCGGCGATGTCGTCGGGGAGCAGCCGGAAGTAGTCGGCCGGCGCCCACGGGGTGTGCGAGAAGTGGCCGATGCGCAGATCCGGCCGCAGCGCGCGGAGCATGCCCGGCACCAGCGCCAGGTGGTAGTCCTGCACCAGCACCGCGGCGCCCGGCCCGGCCTCCTCGGCGAGCGCCTCGGCGAAGGCCCGGTTGTACCGCTCGAACGACGCCCACCGGTGCCGGAACTCCGCGTCGAACACCGGCTCCAGCGGCGTCTGGTACAGCAGGTGGTGGACGAACCAGAGCACCGAGTTCGCGATGCCGTTGTACGCGTCGGCGTACGTGCCCGCGTCGATGTCGAGCATCCGTACGCCCGGCTCGCCCACCCCGCGCCGGACCGCCTCCCGGTCCCCGTCGCCCAGCGCCGCGCACACCCACAGCTTGTCGTCCACGGCGCTCAGCCCGGAGACCAGGCCGCCGCCGCCCCGTCTCGCGGTGAGCGAGCCGTCGTCCTCCCGGGTGTACGAGACCGGGCCGCGGTTGGACGCGACGAGGACCCGGGCGCCGGGCGAACCGTCGCCGGGCCTGGCGCCGTCGGGCCTGGCGCCGTCGGACCGGGGGCCGTCGGACCGGCCGGTGGGGCGGGAATCGCGCGCGGAGACCATGTTGCGGAATCTAGCCCGATCGCGAACCGCCCAAACGTGCGAAATCAGGCCGCGCGGCGCGCCACGTACTCCTCGATCCCGCACATCGGCGGCCGCTCCTCGGTGTCCACGGCATGGGTCCGGGGCACGAACCCGTTCGCCCCGCGCTCGAACTGGGTGAGCGCCGGGCGCACCAGGTGCCCCCGGGACAGCCGGAGCTGGGCCGTGCGGTAGATGGCCGCCGCCATCCGGCCGAGCGCCTGCCCGTCCTGGTGCCGGTGCTTGCGCACCCCCACGTCGACCTGGGCCAGCGCGTCCAGCCCCACCGTGTGCAGCGCGTCGACCAGGAGCCCCAGCTCCACGCCGTAACCGACCGGGAACGGCAGCCGTTCGAGCAGCGAGCGGCGCACGGCGTACTCACCGCCCAGCGGCTGTACGAAACCGGCCAGCCGGGGCCAGTGCAGATTGAGCAGCGGCCGTGCCACCAGCTCGGTCACCCGGCCGCCCTGCCCCGCGGTGTCGCCGAAGGGGCGGTCGTACATCGCCTTGACGAACTGCACGTCCGGATCGGTCAGCAGCGGGCCGACGATGCCGGAGACGAAGTCCGCCGAGAAGTCCTTCAGGTCGGCGTCCACGAAGCACACGATGTCCCCGCCGGTCACCAGGAGCGACCGCCACAGCACCTCGCCCTTGCCGGGCACGGCCGGTATCCGCGGCAGTATCGCGTCACGGTGCACCACCCGGGCACCGGCCTCCCGGGCCACCCGGGCGGTGGCGTCCGTGGAACCGGAATCGATCACCACCAGCTCGTCGACCAGCCGGACCTTCTCCATCAGCTCGCGCCGGATCGTCGCGACGATCTCGCCGACCGTCGCCTCCTCGTTCAGCGCGGGCAGTACGACGCTGACGCTTCCGCGCCCCGCCTCCCCGGCCGCGGCACGGGCGGCCAGGAGGCGGTCCAGCGGGCGGTCGGCGGCCGACCAGGAACGCCTGGTCAGCCAGCGCTCGACCTCTTCCAGCACGGTCGATACTCCCTGTATGTGATCCATCTCGCGGTTCGGACGACTATCTCAACGGTCCGCTGCTTCGGTTACAGTCTTGAACAACGCGGACGGCCATCGCATGCCGGGGTCAGTCCGCCGACAAATGCCCGGATCGAAGATCCGGTGCCACAGCGCTCATCCAGAGGGACTGAGGGAACGGCCCGTTGAAGTCCCGGCAACCCCCCCACCGACCGTGCGGTCCGGTGAGGAAGGTGCCAATTCCGTCTCGTGGCGAAACGCGCCACGGGGAAGATGAGGAGAAAGGGCCTCGCCATCATGGCTGCGCAGACCGCTGCAGTAAGCATCGACGCTTCCGTCGGCACCACCGAAACCGCCCCGACCGTCGACCTCGGGCCCGCCTCCGGGCTTTCCTGCCGCGAGTGCGGCGAGCGTTTCGAGCTCGGTCCCATTTTCGCCTGTGCCTCCTGTTTCGGCCCGCTCGAAGTCGCGTACGAACTGCCGAGCGGATCCCCCGAGGAGCTGCGGAAGCGCATCGAGGCCGGTCCGGCCAACATCTGGCGCTACGCCCCGCTGCTGCCGGTTCCCGCCGACGTCGCCGAGAAGCCGAACCTGAACCCCGGCTGGACCAAGCTGGTCCAGGCCGACAACCTCGCCCGTGAGCTGGGTGTCGAGCCGGGCAAGCTGTTCGTCAAGGACGACTCCGGCAACCCCACGCACTCCTTCAAGGACCGCGTCGTCGCCCAGGCCATCGAGGCCGCCCGCGCCTTCGGCTTCACCACCCTGTCCTGCTCCTCCACCGGCAACCTCGCCGGTGCGGTGGGCGCCGCCGCCGCCCGCGCGGGCTTCCGCTCCTGCGTGTTCATCCCGCACGACCTGGAGCAGGGCAAGGTCGTCATGGCCGCGGTGTACGGCGGCGAACTGGTCGGCATCGAGGGCAACTACGACGACGTCAACCGCTTCTGCTCCGAACTGATCGGCGACCCGCTCGGCGAGGGCTGGGGCTTCGTCAACGTCAACCTGCGCCCGTACTACGGCGAGGGCTCCAAGACCCTGGCGTACGAGATCTGCGAGCAGCTCGGCTGGCGGCTTCCGGACCAGCTGGTCATCCCGATCGCCTCCGGCTCGCAGTTCACCAAGATCGACAAGGGGCTCCAGGAGCTGATCGGGCTGGGCCTGGTCGAGGACAAGCCGTACAAGCTCTTCGGCGCCCAGGCCGAGGGCTGCTCGCCGGTCTCGGTGGCGTACAAGGGCGGTCACGACGTCGTCCGGCCGCAGAAGCCGAACACGATCGCCAAGTCCCTCGCCATCGGCAACCCGGCCGACGGCCCGTACGTCCTGGACATCGCCCGCCGCACCGGCGGCGCGGTCGAGGACGTGGACGACGAGCAGGTGGTCGACGCGATCAAGCTGCTGGCCCGCACCGAGGGGATCTTCGCGGAGACGGCGGGCGGGGTGACGGTCGGCGTGACGAAGAAGCTCATCGAGGCCGGTCTGATCGACCCCGCGCTGACCACCGTCGTACTCAACACGGGTGACGGCCTCAAGACCCTCGACGCGGTGGCCGAGACCTCTCAGGCGACCGCGACGATCCGGCCCAGCCTGGAGGCGTTCCGCGCCGCCGGCCTCGCCACCCGCTGATCACCCGAGCCTCCAGGAAGGACACCACCATGAGCGTCAAGGTCCGTATCCCCACCATCCTCCGCACCTACACCGGCGGTCGGGCCGAGGTTCCGGCCGAGGGCACGACCCTCTCCCAGGTCATCGAGTCCCTGGAGCAGAACCACCCGGGCATCGCCGCCCGCGTCCTGGACGACCAGGGCAAACTGCGCCGCTTCGTGAACGTGTACGTCAACGACGACGACGTCCGTTTCGAGGACGGCCTGAACACCGTCACCCCGGACGGCGCCGGTATTTCGATCATCCCGGCCGTGGCCGGCGGCTGCTGACGCCTGTTCGCCCGGCGCGTAGCCGTCGTGTTGTGGAATTGCCCTCTCCGCCATTCAAGCGGAGGGGGCAATTCTGCATGGTTGAGCGGGGTAGAGTGGGGGAAGTCCCCCCAGCTGCTCGCGTGAACCGCGTATGAGAATGCGCCCGCTCACGACAAGAAGCAGCCAAAGTGCGTGTTCCCCTTGCGGCATAAGTCGCCTTTGCCCGGCCCGACTTGCCCGGGAATCCTCTGAATCGCGTATATCCGGGTGTTCGGCGATGCCCAGAATTCTCGTCCGATTGACCTGTTGCAGAGGGCAGTTGGGCAGATACATTCAGCCGCGGTCGACGCGTTCCGGCGCACACACCCTCTACCTGTCGGAGGGGGAGTTCTGACCCGGGTCCGCGAAGTGCGGTCCTGCGCAAGGGCCAGTAATAGGGGAGTTAGGCATGGCTCAGGGCACCGTCAAGTGGTTCAACGCGGAGAAGGGGTACGGCTTCATCGCGGTCGACGGTGGTGCGGATGTTTTCGTCCACTACAGCGCGATCCAGATGGACGGGTACCGCACCCTTGAAGAGGGTCAGCGAGTTGAGTTCGAGATCTCGCAGGGCCAGAAGGGGCCGCAGGCAGACATGGTCAAGCTCGCCGTCGGCTGAGTTCGAGCGGTCGGCCAACGACACCACTCACGCACTGAGGGCCCGTACCCATGAGGTACGGGCCCTCAGCGCGTCCCCGGACGCGCCGGGCGCCGCCCGGCGCACTGTCCACAACCCGAGGGGGACGCTTGCACTCTCGGGGGTCGAGTGCTAATCATTGGCGTTAGCACTCTCCAGGTGAGAGTGACAGAACTTGGACCGGGCCGGTGAGGCCCGCAGGCCGGTGGGGCAAGGAACCACCGGGCGCGCAGGCCGTCCGTCGCGGGCGCCATCCGGTCCGGAGAAATCCACCCCTGTCCGGGAGGACCACTTCACATGGCCAAGATCATCGCGTTCGACGAGGAGGCCCGGCGCGGTCTCGAGCGCGGCATGAACCAGCTCGCCGACGCCGTCAAGGTCACCCTTGGCCCCAAGGGTCGCAACGTCGTCCTTGAGAAGAAGTGGGGCGCCCCCACGATCACCAACGATGGTGTTTCCATCGCCAAGGAGATCGAGCTGGAGGACCCGTACGAGAAGATCGGTGCGGAGCTGGTCAAGGAGGTCGCCAAGAAGACGGACGACGTCGCCGGCGACGGTACGACCACCGCCACCGTTCTCGCCCAGGCGCTCGTCCGCGAGGGCCTGCGCAACGTCGCCGCGGGTGCCAACCCGATGGCGCTCAAGCGGGGCATCGAGAAGGCCGTCGAGGCCGTCTCCGCCGCTCTCCTGGAGCAGGCCAAGGACGTGGAGACCAAGGAGCAGATCGCTTCGACGGCCTCCATCTCCGCCGCCGACACCCAGATCGGCGAGCTCATCGCCGAGGCCATGGACAAGGTCGGCAAGGAAGGCGTCATCACCGTCGAGGAGTCCCAGACCTTCGGTCTGGAGCTGGAGCTCACCGAGGGTATGCGCTTCGACAAGGGCTACATCTCGGCGTACTTCGCCACCGACATGGAGCGTATGGAGGCGTCGCTCGACGACCCGTACATCCTGATCGTCAACTCGAAGATCAGCAACGTGAAGGACCTCCTTCCGCTGCTGGAGAAGGTCATGCAGTCCGGCAAGCCGCTGCTGATCATCGCCGAGGACGTCGAGGGCGAGGCCCTGTCGACCCTGGTCGTCAACAAGATCCGCGGCACCTTCAAGTCCGTCGCCGTCAAGGCCCCGGGCTTCGGCGACCGCCGCAAGGCCATGCTCGGCGACATCGCCATCCTCACCGGTGGCCAGGTCATCTCCGAGGAGGTCGGCCTCAAGCTGGAGAACGCCGGTCTCGACCTGCTCGGCCGCGCCCGCAAGGTCGTCATCACCAAGGACGAGACGACGATCGTCGACGGTGCCGGTGACAGCGACCAGGTCCAGGGCCGCGTCAACCAGATCCGCGCCGAGATCGAGAACTCCGACTCGGACTACGACCGCGAGAAGCTCCAGGAGCGCCTCGCGAAGCTGGCCGGCGGCGTGGCCGTCATCAAGGCCGGTGCCGCGACCGAGGTCGAGCTGAAGGAGCGCAAGCACCGCATCGAGGACGCGGTGCGCAACGCCAAGGCCGCCGTCGAGGAGGGCATCGTCGCCGGTGGTGGCGTGGCTCTGCTCCAGGCCTCGGCCGTCTTCGAGAAGCTGGAGCTCTCGGGTGACGAGGCGACCGGCGCCAACGCCGTGAAGCTGGCCCTGGAGGCCCCGCTCAAGCAGATCGCCGTCAACGGTGGTCTCGAGGGCGGCGTCGTCGTGGAGAAGGTGCGCAACCTGGCCGTCGGCCACGGTCTGAACGCCGCCACCGGCGAGTACGTCGACATGATCGCCGAGGGCATCCTCGACCCGGCGAAGGTCACCCGCTCCGCCCTGCAGAACGCCGCGTCCATCGCCGCGCTGTTCCTCACCACCGAGGCCGTCATCGCCGACAAGCCGGAGAAGGCCGCCGCGGCCGCCCCGGGCGGCATGCCGGGCGGTGACATGGACTTCTGATCCTGACGGATCGGTAGTTCTTCACGGCACGGCTTCGAGCTCTGCCGCTTCGGCCCCCGGGACCAACTGGTCC
>NZ_JBHJQP010000200.1:0-14160 GCF_042262625.1 Streptomyces sp. NPDC056347
CATCAGCACACCGACCCCGGCCAGCACCGAGCGCGGCCCGCCACCGGCCACCCCGTCGACCACCCGGCTGAGCAGGAGCACCGGGAGGATCTGGAGCGCGGCCCCGGCGACCGTGGTGGTCAGGGTGGCGGCCGTGAGCCACGGGGCGCGGCGGCAGTGCGCCGCGACCCATCCGGCCGCCTCGCGCCCCGTCGCCGTACGCAGGGTCGACGACACGGCTACGAGGCCGACTTCACGAGCTCGTCGATCGCGTACGGCAGGGACAGCAGGGTGCCCTGGGACATCGCCGCGCCGACCGCCGGTCCCTCGCTGTCCAGCAGGTACGAGACCTTGCCGTCCTTGACCGCGGAGAGGTTGGCGAACAGCTCGAACTTCTTCAACGCCTCGGTGTCCGCACGGTCGTTGACGACGAAGATCCGGTCGACGTCGACCAGGTCGACGCGCTCCGGGGACAGGGTGGTGTAGAACTTGCCGCCCGCGACCTCGTCGATCTTCGTCCGGTACTTGAACCCGGCGCCCGTCACCAGCCGTCCGCGGACGTCGGTCGAGGTGAACGGCGCGACGGAGCCCTTGTACCAGGACAGCACCACGGCGGTCTGCTTCGCGAACTCCGGGTGCGCCTTCCTGGCCACGTCGAGCTTGCCCTGGATGCCCCGGACCAGCTTCTCGCCCTCGGCCTCCTTGCCGAGCGCCTTGGCGATGTGCACCGCGTTGTCCTGCCACGGGGCGCTGAAGGGCTCCTTCTCCGCCTTGGTGCGACCGACGGTCGGGGCGATCTTCGAGAGCTTGTCGTAGGCGGCCCGGTCGATCTCGGAGTAGACCGCGATGATCAGGTCCGGCCGCAGGGAGGCGATCTTCTCGTAGTTGGGGCCCGTGTCACCGTTGCTCATGACGACCTCGGGGCGGGCGTCGCCCCACTGGTCCTTCACCCAGGGCCACTGGGTGTTGATGTCGGGGGACCTGCCCGCCGGGTTCGGGTACTGGTCGACCATGCCGACCGGCTTGACGCCGAGCGCCAGGACGGCCTGGTCGTCCGTGTAGCCGACCGTGACGACGCGCCGGGGCGCCTTGGTGATCTCCGTGGACCCGAACGCGTGCTCCACATCGACCGGGAAGGCACCGGAGGAGGCGGCCGGGGCGTCCGCACCCTTCGGCTCCGCGGCGTCGGAGCCGCATCCCGTCAGGAGGCCGACGCCGAGCGCCGCGGCGGACAGGACCGCCGCCGTCCGCCGCCAGGGCCGCACACGCGTCGTTCGATGGAGAAGCATCCGGATTCCCTTGCTTTCATACGGTGGGCCGCACCTTGCAGTAAGGGCAGCCAAACCTTATCCCTCTTAAGTGAGGGTAGCCTAGCCTAAGTTATTGATTCTCTTGCGGCGGGCCCGAGTTGAGCGGCTCCGCGCACCCGCGACGCGGCTACGGTCGTTCAGGACCCGGCGTGCGTACGGCCGATCGGCACGATGAGCGGCCGGTCGCCCACCGGGTCGTCGATCACCGCGGCGTTGAGCCCGAAGGCCTCGCGCAGCAGCTCGACGGTGATCACCTCGCGCGGGTGCCCCTGCGCCAGCACCGAGCCGGCCCGCATCACGACGAGATGGTCGCTGTAGCGGGCCGCCAGATTGAGGTCGTGCAGCACCATGACGACGGTGCGGCCCGACTCGTGCAGGTCGTCCACCAGGTCGAGTACGTCGATGGCGTGGGCCAGGTCCAGATAGGTGGTCGGCTCGTCCAGCAGCAGGAGATCGGTGCCCTGCGCCAGGGTCATGGAGATCCAGACGCGCTGGCGCTGCCCGCCGGAGAGCGAGTCGACCGGGCGGTCGGCGAGATCCGAGACCCCGGTCATGGCCAGCGCGCGGGCCACCACGTCGGCGTCGTCCGAGGACCACTGCCGCAGCCAGCTCTGGTGCGGATGGCGCCCCCGGGCGACCAGGTCGGCCACCGTCAGCCCCTCCGGGGCGAGCGGCGACTGCGGCAGCAGGCCGAGCTTTCTGGCCACGTCCCTGGTCCTGAGCCCGGCGATGTCCTCGCCGTCCAGCACGACCGTCCCGCCGTCCGGCCGCAGCAGCCGGGTCAGGGTGCGCAACAGGGTGGACTTGCCACAGCCGTTGGGGCCGATGATGGTGGTGATCACCCCTGGCGGGATCGCCACGTCCAGCTTCTCGATGACGGTGCGTCCGCCGTACCCGACCGTGACGCCCCGGGCCGCCAGCCGCGACGCGCCGCCGGTCCCGGCCGCCGCCTCGTCCTTGGTGATGAACTGAGTGGCCACAGGCCCCCCCTCGTCTGGGTTCGTCCTACGTACGTGTGGTCTGCTTGAGGTTGGCCCGCACCAGCAGCCACACCAGGAACGGTCCGCCGATCGCCGCGGTCACCACACCGACCGGCAGGGAGATCGGCAGCGCGGTGCGCGCGAGCAGGTCGGAGCCGGTCAGCAGGACCGCTCCCACCAGCCCGGAGGCCACCAACGGCGGGGTCGGGAAGCGGGTCAGACGCATCGCCACCTGAGGCGCCACCAGCGCCACGAACGGCACCGGTCCCGCCGCGCTCACCGCCACCGCCGCCAGCAGCACCGCGCACAGCAGCAGGACGGCCCGCACCCTGGCGTACCGGACGCCCAGACCGGCGGCGATGTCGTCGCCCAGATGCATCGGCTTGAACGGGAACGCGGCGACGGCCACCACCACGACCAGCCCGAGCACGCACCAGGCCGCCACGCCGACCGAGTCCCACGACCGGTCGTCCAGCGAGCCGACCAGCCACGCCTGGGCCCTGGCCACGTTCCGGATGTCGGCCGAGACCAGCAGCCAGGTCGTGACCGCCTCCATCACGGCGCTCACCGAGATGCCGATGAGGACGAGCCGGAAGCCGTCGATCCCGCGCCGCCAGGCCAGGAAGTACACCAGCAGCCCGGTGCCGAGCCCGCCGACGAGCGCGGCCAGCGGCAGCCCCACCGATCCGAGCACCGCCGTCGCCGCCCCGCCCGACACCGTCACCAGGAACACCGCGACCGCGCCCGCTCCCCCGGTGATGCCGAGAACGTCCGGGCTGGCGAGCGGGTTGCGCGCGACGGACTGGGTGACCGCCCCGGAGATCCCGAGCGCGACCCCCACCACCAGGCCGGCCAGGGCCCGCGGCATCCGCAGGTCCATGACCACGAACTCGTCGACAGCCTCGCCCCGGCCGAGCACGGTGGCGATCACCCGGGACAGGCCGATGGGGAAGTCCCCGACGCCGATGGAGAGGCAGAAGAGCAGGAAGGCCCCCGCCGCCAGCACCACGGTGACCAGGACCGGCCACGGCCGCCACACGAACGACACCCGGCCGAGCCGCAGGCCCGGCGCCGGCGGCGGAGTCGTCCCCGCCGCATCCCCGTACCCTGCCGCGTCCCCGCGTCCCGTCGGGTTCATGCGTCCCGTCGCCTTCATGCGTTCCTGAACTTTCCGCGCCACACCAGGACCGCGAAGAACGGGGCACCGAGCAGGGCGACCACGATGCCCGCGTCCAGCTCGCCGGGCCGCACCACGACCCGCCCCACGATGTCGCAGACCAGCAGGACGAGCGAGCCGAGCAGACCGGCGTACGGCACCAGCCAGCGGTGGTCCGGGCCGGTCAGGTACCGGGCGACATGAGCCACCATCAGCCCGAGGAAGGCGATCGGGCCGCAGGCCGCGGTGGCCGCGCCGGCGAGCAAGGTGACGGCCGCGATGCCCAGGGTCCGGCTCCGCGCGACGCTCACGCCCAGCCCCCGCGCCAGGTCGTCGCCCAGGTTGAGCAGGTTGAGCGAGGGCAGGACGATCAGCGCCGGCACCAGCCCCACCGCGACGAGGACGGCCACCGGCGCAATGACGTCGAACCCGGCCCCGGCCACCGAGCCCGCGTTCCAGAAACGCAGCGCGTTCATCGACTTCTGGCTGGAGAGCGCCACGGCCGTGGTCATCGCCGCGAGGAAGACCGTGACCCCCTGCCCGGCCAGGGCCAGGGTCAGCGGATTGCCCGCGCCCCGGCCGATGCTGGCGAGACCGAAAACCACGACACCGCAGAGCGCCGCCCCGGCGAAGGCGAACCAGACGTACTGGAGCGGGTCGGCGAAGCCGAACACGGCGATCACCGACACCACCGCGAACGAGGCCCCGGCGTTCACCCCGACCAGACCGGTGTCGGCGATCGGGTTGCGGGTGAAGCCCTGGATCAGCGCACCGCCGACACCCAGCGCGGCGCCCGCCACGACCGCGAGCACCGTCCGGGGCACCCGCACGGTCCGCACGATGAGCCGGATCCCGGTGAGCCGGTGATCGGACCCGGGGTCGGTGAACAGCCCGTGCCAGACCTCGGCGGGGCTCAGCGCCCGGGCGCCGACGGCCAGGGACACCGCCGCCGCGACGGCCAGGACCGCCAGCAGCGCGGCGAGCCCGGCTCCCCGCCACTGCCGGGGAGCCGCGGTGCCCCCTTTCGCCGGGCGCTCGATTGCGGTGGTACGCATCTCGGCGTTCGCTATCCCTTGGTCCCGGTGCCGTCGGCCACCGGACGAACCGCCCCGGCAGCGGACTTGACGTCACGTTCGAGCAGCGACTGAAGGATCTCGCCGACCCGGACCGCGGTGTTGGAGAGCAGGGAGGTGGTGATGCCGTGGGTGTGTTCCGTACCGCCCTGGAGGTAGATCCCGCAGCGCAGTGCCGGATCGGCCGAGACCCGGTAGTCGCGCTCGACGCGGACCCTTCCCTCCCCGTCGCGCAGACACAGATCGGCGACCTCGCCGAGCAGGCCGAGCGGGTCGGCGGGGCGGTAGCCGGTGGCGAACACCACGACGTCGGCGTCCAGCCGGGTCTCCTCGCCGGTGACGAGCGAGGTCACGGCGGCCCGTACCCCGTCGGGCGTCTCCTCCACGCCGCTGAGCCGGGACACGTTGAGGAAGCGCAGCCGCTCGGTGCCGAGGACCTTCTCCTGGTACATCTGCCGGTACAGGTCGTCGATCAGGTCGATGTCCACCACGGAGTAGTTGGTGTTGCCGTGATAGGCCATCAGCCGGCTCTTCACGCTGTCGGGAGCGGCGTAGTAGTCGTCGACCGCGCCGGGGTCGAAGATCCGGTTGGCGAAACCGCTGTCGTCGGCGGGGCTGTAGCCGTAGCGGGAGAAGACCGCGCAGACCTCGGCGCGGGGGAAGCGCCGGTGCAGATAGGCGACGTTCTCGGCGGCGCTCTGTCCGGCGCCCACGACGACGAAGCGCGAGGGCGAGGCGGAGTCCAGTGCGTCGACCTTGCGCAGCAGATCGGAGTTGTGCCAGACCCGCTCGCCGCGCTCGACGCCGGGCGGCATGACGGGGCGCAGCCCGGTTCCGACGACGAGGTTGCGGGCCCGGTGGACCGAGAGCCCCTCGGCCGAACGGACCGTCACATCCAGGTACTCCACGGCGCCTTCGCGGGTGACGGGTGTGACGGCGACGACCTCGTGGCCGTAGGAGACCATGTCGTCGACCTTGGCCGCGGCCCACTCGAAGTAGTCGTGGAACTCCACGCGCAGCGGGAAGAGGTTCTTGTGGTTGATGAAGTCGACCAGCCGCCCCTTGCTCTGGAGGTAGCAGAGGAAGCTGAACTCGCTGGCCGGGTTCCGGAGCGTCACCAGGTCCTTGAGGAAGGACACTTGCATGGTGGCGTCGTCGATGAGCATGCCGCGGTGCCAGCCGAAGCTCGGCTGTTGCTCGAAGAAGTGGGCGGTGACCGGCTCCTGGTCGCCTGCGCGTGCGTTGTGCTCGCTCAGCGCTATCGCCATGGCCACGTTGGACGGGCCGAAACCGATGCCCATCAGATCGTGGACCACTGGTGTGTCGCCAGGAAGAACCGGTGACATGTCACTCCCATCGTGCGGGAAAGCCGCCTGTCAGGCGTCGGGGAACGTACGAAGGGCGGGCACGGGACAGAGCCGCCCACCTGGAACTTAGGTGAGCCTAAGCTAATCACGAGCCCCTGTCGATAGCGGAACCCCACCCCGGGCGCCGACATCGCGTCAACTGGGGCCCGAATTACCCCTGTTGCAAACTAAGGTAAGCCTTGCTTTACTTACGGCGCTTTGGTTACGGAGCTTCGATACGGCACCACGGCTGCGGCCGGTGCGCCCCTGTCCTGAGGAGGAACCCCATGCGGGTCGTCATGTTCGGATACCAGACCTGGGGCCACCGCACCCTGCGAGCCCTCCTGGACTCCGAGCACCAGGTGGTCCTGGTGGTGACGCACCCCAAGAGCGAGCACGCGTACGAGAAGATCTGGAGCGACTCGGTCGCCGACCTCGCCGAGGAACACGGCGTCCCGGTGCTGATCCGCAACCGGCCGGACGACGACGAGCTGTACGAGCGGCTCGAGGCGGCCGATCCGGACATCATCGTGGCCAACAACTGGCGGACCTGGATCCCGCCGCGGATCTACGGCCTGCCCCGCCACGGCACGCTGAACGTCCACGACTCGCTGCTGCCGAAGTACGCCGGATTCTCCCCGCTGATCTGGGCACTGATCAACGGCGAGACCGAGGTGGGCGTGACCGCGCACCTGATGGACGAGGAGCTGGACGCCGGTGACATCGTCCGGCAGGAGGCCGTCCCGGTCGGCCCGGCGGACACCGCCACCGACCTCTTCCACAAGACCGTCGACCTGATCGCGCCGGTCACCATCGGCGCACTCGGCCTCATCGCCGCCGGGCGGACGGAGTTCACCCGGCAGGACCGCTCACAGGCCAGCTTCTTCCACAAGCGCTCGGCCGAGGACATCCGCATCGACTGGAACTGGCCCGCCGAGGACCTCGAACGGCTCGTCCGCGCCCAGTCCGAGCCGTATCCCAGCGCCTTCACCCACCACCGGGGCAGGCGGCTGGAGATCCTCGCCGCGGTGGTCTCGCAGAACCGGTACGGCGGCACGCCCGGCCGGATCTTCTACCGCGAGGGCGAGGGCGTGGTGATCGTCGCCGGGGCCGACGCCCGCACCGGGCGCAACCACGGCCTGGCCGTCACCCGGGTACGGACCGAGGACGGCCGGGAGCTTCCGGCCACGGAGTACTTCACCACCATGGGCGGCTATCTGACCACGCGGCCCTGACGCCCCGGCCCGGCCCCGGCGGGGATGCCGCGGCGGGGCACCCGGTCAGGGTGTGGCCGCGGAGACCACGTAGACGACCGGGTTCATCGGGTCGGTCATGTCGACCATGATGTCCTGGGTGGGCCTCGGGCCCTTGTTCTCGTGCCGGGTGCCCGCCCACTCGGCCCCGGCGGGGAAGGACCAGCCCGAGATCTTCAGGTCGCGGGCGCCGATGGTCGTCCTGCCGGGCTCCAGGTCGGAGCGCCCGCTGCCCAGCCGGCCGAGGAAGCGGTCCAGCCCGGCGGACGTGGTGCGGAACTCCACGTACAGCCGGCTGGTCTTCCAGTTGTTCGTCTCGTAGTACCGCACGTCCAGCGAGTTGCCGGGCATCGGGAGCTCGTAGATCCGCCGCTGCAGCCGTGAGGGCCAGCCCTCCTGCATGCCCTGCACGGCGGCCTCGGCCTCCTTGTTCTGGCCGGATCGGCGGCTCTGGCCGGCGGAGATCAGCAGATAGCCGGCCGGGACGCCGATGAGCAGCACGATGATCGTCGCCGTGATCAGCCGTCGGCGGATCACCCGGCGCCGGTCCTGCGGCGGCCGGCCGTCGTCGGAGGGCGGGGACTGGCGCGGCAGGACGGGATGCTCGGCTGCGGTCATGTCTCTCGGGGTCCCTAGGAGGTGCGGGTGGAGCGGGAGGAGCGGATGGTGTTCGCGGCCTGGTCGTAGATCTGGGCGTAGCGCTCGTAGCGCTCCACCCGGCGCCGGTTGGCGCGACGGAATCTGCGGGCCACCAGCCGGGCCAGGTCCGCGGCGCCGACCATACCCGCCTCGGGGCCGAGCTGGGCGCGGGCGATCCGGGCCTCCGGCCGGTAGCCGCGGCCGGTGAGGTGGCGCCTGAAGGCGTCCCTGGCCGGACCGATGAGCAGGTCGTCGGCGGCGCTGACGCCGCCCCCGATCACGAAGCAGGAGGGGTCGAGCGCGGCGGCCAGATTGGCGATGCCGACGCCGAGCCACTGGCCGATGTCCTGGAGCAGCTCGACGCACATCGCGTCGCCCTCGCGGGCCAGTTCGGTGATCAGCGGCCCGGTGATGTCGGGGATGTTTCCCTTGACCCGCTCGATGATGCCGTGCGCCACCGGGGAGTCCGCCGCGGCCAGCTCCTTGGCCTCGCGGACCAGCGCGTTGCCCGAGCTGTACTGCTCCCAGCAGCCGCGGTTGCCGCAGGGGCAGCGGTGCCCGCCGGGCACCACCTGCATGTGGCCGAACTCACCGGCGACCCCGTACTTGCCGCGCTTGACCTGGCCGTCCTCCAGGATCGCGCCGCCGATGCCGGTGCCGAGCGTGATCATGACCAGATGGTCCTCGCCGCGGCCCGCCCCGAAGCGCCACTCCGCCCAGGCGGCGGTGTTGGCGTCGTTGTCGACCATGACGGGGACGGCGAGGCGGGAGGCGAGGGCGTCGCGCAGCGGTTCGTCGCGCCAGGCGAGGTGCGGGGCGAAGAGCACCTTGGAGCGGTCCGCGTCGACCCAGCCGGCCGCGCCGATGCCGACGGCGTGCACGTCGTGCCGGTCGGAGAGGTCCAGGACCAGCTCGACGATGGTGTCCTCGACGACCTTGGGGCTCTTGGACTTGTCCGGCGTCTCGGTGCGCAGCTGCTCCAGGATGGTGCCGTCGGCGTCGACGACGCCCGCCATCACCTTCGTACCGCCGATGTCGATGCCGACGGTGGGGACCCGCGGTGCCGTGAGGTGCGAGCGCCGCTCCCGGGTGCCCACGGTCCGCAGGACGGTGGCGCGGGCGGAGCCGCGGTGGGTGAAGTCGCGGTACGTGCTCATCGTCCCTGCGGGGTGTTGGGGAGCCGGGGGCGGTGCTCCCGGCGGCGGACTGCGCCCGTCGGGCTCGATTCTGCCACTGCCCGGACACCGGGGCGGGCGGGCCCGTGCGTACGGGGCCGCCCGCGGGTGGTCCTACGCCACGTCGTCCGGGCCGGGGCCGGTGGCCCGTTCCAGCTCGTGGCTGAGCTCCTCCAACTCGCTGCCGCCCGCCATCTGGCGGGTCAGCTCGTCCAGAGTGATGGACCCCTTGGTGTGGCTGCCGGACATCGCGCCCCGCTTGAGCAGCACGAACCGGTCGCCGACGAGATAGGCGTGGTGCGGGTTGTGCGTGATGAGAACCACTCCGAGACCGGCGTCCCGGGCGGCCGCGACGTACTTGAGCACCACCCCGGACTGCTTCACGCCGAGCGCCGCGGTCGGCTCGTCCAGGACGAGGACCTTCGCGCCGAAGTGGACGGCCCGGGCGATGGCGACGCACTGGCGCTCGCCGCCGGACAGGGTGCCGATCGGCTGGTCCACGTCGCGCAGGTCGATGCCCATGCGCAGCAGCGCGGAGCGGGTCGTCTCGCGCATCCGGCGCACGTCCAGGCGCTTGAAGGGGCCGGCGCCCAGCGTCGGCTCGGAGCCCAGGAAGAAGTTGCGCCAGACCGGCATCAGCGGGACGACGGCGAGGTCCTGGTAGACCGTGGCGATGCCGCGGTCCAGGGCGTCGCGCGGGTTGACCAGGGTGGTCTCCTCGCCGTCGATGAGGAAGTTTCCGGCGTCGTGCCGGTGCAGCCCCGCGATGATCTTGATGAGGGTGGACTTGCCCGCGCCGTTGTCGCCGAGCACACAGGAGATCTCGCCCGCGTGGACCTCCAGCGAGACATCGGTGAGCGCCTTGATGTTGCCGTAGAACTTGGACACGTGGTCCAGCTCGACCAGCGCCCGGCGGGGTGTCTCCGCCGCGTCGGCCGATTCCCTGGGGGCCGTCATGTCGTCGCCTCCGCGCGCTTGCGTACCCATGCGTTGAGCAGGGTGGCCAGGAGCAGCATGGCTCCGAGGAAGAACTTGAACCAGTCCGGGTTCCACTCCGCGTACACGATGCCCTTGCTGGTCATGCCGAAGATGACGGCACCGACCGCGGAGCCGATCGCGGAGCCGTAGCCGCCGGTGATCAGGCAGCCGCCGATGACGGCCGCGATGATGTAGATCAGCTCGTTGCCGACGCCCTCGCCGGACTGCACCACGTCGAAGGAGAACAGCAGGTGCTGGCCGGAGACCCAGGCGGCGAAGGCGACCCCCAGGTAGAGCCCGATCTTGGTCCGGATCACCGGGACGCCGACCGCGCGGGCCGCGTCGGCCTCGCCGCCGACCGCGAAGATCCAGTTGCCGAAGCGGGTACGGAGCAGGATCCAGGTGGCGATCGCGACGAGGACGGCCCACCACAGGATGGTGACCTTGAACTCGACGCCGCCGACCGTCCACTGCGAGGCGAAGACCTTGCGGGCCGAGTCGAAGCCCTCCATGTCACCGATGGCCTTGGTGGACACGGTCCCGCTGATCAGTTTGGTGAAGCCCAGATTGAGTCCGGTCAGCATCAGGAACGTGCCGAGCGTGATGATGAAGCTGGGCAGTTTCGTACGGGTCAGCATGAAGCCGTTGAAGGCGCCGAAGGCCAGGGTGACCAGCAGCGACACGAAGACGCCGACCCAGACGTTGGCGGTCATCTGATAACTGAACATCGACGAGATCAGCGCCGAGCTGGTGACCAGCACACCGGCGGAGAGGTCGAACTCGCCGCCGATCATCAGCAGCGCCACCGGCGCGGCCATGATCCCGATCGTCGATGCCGCGTAGAGCACCGTGCCCATGCTGGAGGCGCGCAGGAAGCTGTCGGCGACGATCGAGAAGAAGATGAAGACGGCGGCGGCGCCGACCACCGAGCCGAGCTCGGGGCGGCCCAGGAGCCTGCGCAGCGGCGAGGTGCGCAGCAGCCGCTCGTCCGCCCCGGCCGGGGCGGACGGTCCGGCGGCCGCGCTCATCGGGTACCCCGCTTCGTGTACGGGGCCAGCTCGGCGGCGTCCTTCTCGGTGATGATCTGCGGCCCGGTGAGGACCGGGCGGCCGCCGCCGAGGACATTGCCGTTGTAGCGGTAGAGCCAGAGCAGGTCGACCGCCTCGTAGCCCTGGAGGTAGGGCTGCTGGTCGACGGCGAAGCCCAGGGTCTTGTCCTGGAGGGCCGTGGCGACCTTGGCGTTCAGGTCGAAGGTGTCGATCTCGGCCGTGCTGCCCGCGGTCTTCTTCGCCTTGACGGCGGCGTCCGCGAAGGGGGCGCCGAGGGTGACGACCGCGTCGATGCTCTTGTCGGCCTGGAGCTTGGCCTCGATGGACGCCTGGACGTCGGGCATGTTGGTGCCCTCGACGTACAGGTTCTGCAGCTGGCCGTCGAAGGTCTTCTTCGCCCCGGCGCAGCGCTGCTCGTGGCCGACGTTGCCCTGCTCGTGCAGGATGCACAGCGCCTTCTTGCGGCCGCGCGCGTTCAGCTCCTCGCCGACCGCCTCGCCCGCGATGGACTCGTCCTGGCCGATGTGGGTCAGCGCGCCGAACCGCTTGGACTCCGCGGAGCCCGAGTTCACCGTGATCACCGGGATTCCGGCCTTGACCGCCTTGGCCACGACGTCCTTCATGGCGTCGGGCTTGGCGAGGGTGACGATCAGCCCGTCGACCTTCTGGTCGATGGCGGCCTGCACCAGCTGGGCCTGCTGCTGCGCCTCGTCGTTGTGCGAGTACAGGAACTTGATGTTGTCCTTGACGGCCGCCTGCTCGGCACCGCGCTGGACGATGTCCCAGAAGGTGTCGCCGTCGCCCGAGTGGGTGACCATGGCGATGGTCCAGCGGGGTGTGTCCACCGCGGCCCGGCCCTCGGCGGCGGCCCGGGCCGCGCGCTCCTCCGCCCGCTTGCCGCCGGTGCTGCTGCATCCCATGAGGGAAACCCCGAGCACCGCCGCGAGCACGGCGCCCATCGCACGTACCCCTGTCCGAACCCTTGCCACGACGCCGTGCCCTTCTTGTGCTGCTCGTTGTGCTGCTTCACGGGCCGGGGGTGGTCTCCACACACCCGGTCCGGCTGGCCAAGTATCCCCGAGCGGTCGGCGCCGCCGCCCGGCAGGGGCGGGGCGCGTGTGTCGGCGCCGTGGTACGGGGAGGGTGTCCGCCTTTCTCGCCCGGCCGCCCGAGTGCGGCTGGTGGAGTCTTAACGGTGCGCGTACCGGACGTCAACGGGGCGGGACGGGGCGGTGTCGGACCGGTTCAGCGGACGAGCAGCTGGGAGTCGAAGGTGTAGCGCGAGGCCCGGTAGAGGTGGCGGCCGTGCTCGACCGCCCGCCCGGTGTCGTCGAAGGTGGTGCGCTCCATGGTCAGCAGGGCGGCCCCCTCCGGCTCGGCGAGGCCGGCCGCCTCCCCGGCGGTGGCGAGCCGGGCACCGACGGCCTGGCGGGCGCTGTGCAGGGTGATGCCCGCGCCGCGCAGCATCCGGTACAGGCCGGTGGCCTCCAGCCGGCCGGTGTCGAGGTCGACGATCCCGGGCGGCAGGTGGTTGCGGAGCAGGGCCAGCGGCTCGCCGTGCGCGTACCGCAGCCGCTCGACGCGGTGCACGTCGCTGCCCTCCGGGACGCCGAGCGCGGCGGCGGTGGCGGGGTCGGCGGGTTCGACGGTGTTGCGCAGGACCCGGGTGGCGGGGTGCGCGCCCGCCGCTTCCAGGTCGTCGTAGAGGCTGCTCAGTTCGAGCGGGCGGCGGACCGTGCTGTGCACGACCTGGGTGCCCACGCCCCGGCGGCGCACCATCAGCCCCTTGTCGACCAGTGACTGGATGGCCTGGCGGACCGTGGGCCGGGAGAGCCCGAGCCGGGCCGCGAGTTCGATCTCGTTGCCGAGCAGGCTGCCGGGGGCGAGTCTGCCCTCCTCGACGGCGGCCTCCAGCTGCCGAGCCAGCTGGAAGTAGAGGGGGATCGGGCTGGTGCGGTCCACGCCGAGTTCGAGTACTGCGGGGTCGGTGGTGGGTTTGGGCACGCGTGGAGGGTATCCCCCGGGCCGGGGCCCCGGTAGTGCGGTCGTCCGGTTGCCCGGTTGTCGCTTTGCCCGGTTGTCCTGCTGTCCTGTTGTCCGGACAGCGGAACAGCCGGGCAGCAAACGGTTGCTTGTCAGGACATTTGATTGACAGGTCAGCTGGTGGACGGCACGTTTGGTCCATGCGCATCGGACTCATCGGCACCGGCCGGATCGGTTCCTTCCACGCGGGCGCGCTGGCCCGCCATCCCGAGGTGGACACCCTGGTGGTCGCGGACACCGACCGGGCCCGGGCCGATGCCCTGGCGCGGCGCACCGGCGCGAGCGCCGTCGCGGACGCGGCCGGGGTGTTCGGCGCGGGGGTGGACGCCGTGGTGATCGCCTCGGCCACCGCCGCGCACGCGGAGCTGATCGGCCGGGCAGCGCGGGCCGGGCTCCCGGCGTTCTGCGAGAAGCCGATCGCCCTCGACCTGCCGGGCACGATGGAGGCGCTGCGCGAGGTGGACCGGGCCGGGAGCGTGCTCCAGCTGGGCTTCATGCGCAGGTTCGACGCCGGATACCGGGCGGCCCGCGCTGCCGTGCGGTCCGGTGCGCTGGGGCGGCTGCACACGGTGCGGACGGTGACGATGGACCCGGCCCCGCCGCCCGCCGCCTACCTGCCGCTCTCCGGCGGGCTGTACCGGGACTGCCTGGTCCATGACTTCGACATGGTGCGGTGGGTCACGGGCCGCGAGGTGGCCGAGGTGTACGCCGCCGGCTCGGACGGCGGGCCCGCGATGTTCCGGGCGGTGGACGACGTGGACACGGCGGCGGTCGTGCTGACCCTCGACGACGGCACCCTCGCCACGGCGTCGGCCACCCGCTGCAACGGGGCGGGCTACGACGTGCGCATGGAGCTGGCCGGCGAGCGGGACCAGATCACGGTCGGTCTGGACGCCCGTGCCCCGCTCACCTCGGCCGAGCCCCGGGGTCCTTCGGCCCCGGCCAGTCCGTGGCCGGGCTTCCTGGAGCGGTTCGCCCCCGCGTACGAGGCCGAACTGGACGCGTTCGTACGGGTGGCGCGGGGCGAGCTGCCCAATCCGTGCGACGGGCGGGAGGCGTGGCGGGCGCTGCTGGTCGCGGAGGCGTGCGAGGTGTCGCGCCGGGAGCGGCGCCCGGTGGCGGTCGACTTCGACGCGTCGCTGCCGCAGCTGACGATCGCCCCGGCGGAGCGGATGGACC
>NZ_JBHJQP010000201.1:0-14157 GCF_042262625.1 Streptomyces sp. NPDC056347
GTCGTCACGGTGCGGGCGGCCGCCTCGGGGCCGGGCATCGGGGAACCGGCCGAGGGCCGACCACGACGACGCAGAAAGGAACGCCATGGCCCGCCAGACCATCGTCACGGACCCGTACCAGGGCATCACGTCGGCTCTCGTCGCCGCGCGCCCGGGAGGCGTGATCCGCCTCCGGCCCGGTCGCTACGACGAGTGCCTGGTCATCACCAAGATGGTCACCCTCGTCGCCGACGACCCCGACGACCCGCCCGAGATATCCCCCCGGGCGGGCAGCGCCGTGCAGGTCGTCGCCGAGGCCGTCAAACTGTCCGGACTGATCCTGCGCGGCGGCGACGAGGACGCCCCCGTCGTGGACGTACCCCGTGGCCAGGCGGCCCTGGAGGGCTGCCGGGTGCACGCCGACTCGTGGACCGCGCTGCTCTCCCGCGAGCACGGCTCCCTCGCCATGCGCGACTGCGTCATCGCCAACCCGTCGGGCGCCGGGTTCGTCGACCTGTCCCCCGAGCCCAGCGTCGTCGAGGACTGCGTCTTCGAGGACCTCGGCAGCTCCGGGCTGGTGCTCGGTGACGACTCCGCGCCCGCGATCCGCGACTGCGTGGTCCGCGGCGCCCGTGGCAACGGCCTCCTCGCCAACGGGCGCGCGGGCGGAACCGTCGAGCGTCTCACCGTCGAGGGCACCCCCAAGCCCGGGGTCGCCCTGGAGGAACAGGCCACCACGCGGCTCACCGACGTACGCGCCGTCGGCTGCACCATCGGCTTCCACATCTCCTCCACGGCCCTGCCCATTCTCACCGGCTGCACCGCCGTGGACAGCACCACCCACGGTGTGCTGCTCTCCGCCACCACCGCGCCCGCCCTCAACAACGTGGAGGCCCGGGGGTCGGGCGGCAACGGCATCGTCGCGATCGAGCAGGCCCGCGGCACCCTCTCGGACTGCCTGGTGGAGAACTCCGTCGCCGCCGGGATCCTGGTACGGGGCACCGCCGCGCCCACCGTCCAGCGCACCCTCGTCACCGGCGGCAAGGCCGAGGGCATCCTCCTCGACGCCGACAGCGCGCCCCGCATCGACCGGGTGACCGTGCACCGGACGGGCGGCCACGGCATCGTCCTCGCCGGCGGCAACCGGGCCCGGCTCCGCGACGTCGAGATCGTCGAGGCCGGGGGCCACGGCCTGCACGCCCGCGACGACGCGCGCGGCCGGGTCGAGATGACCACGGTCCTCGACGCCGCGCAGTGCGGCATCCGGGTCGACGGGGCGAGCCCCGCGTTCCAGGACGTCGCCGTCCGCGGCAGCCGGACGGCCGGGTTCGCCGCCGCCGGGAAGTGCGCCCCCGAGCTCATCGACACCCTCGTGGAGGACTCCGGCACCGAAGGCATCACGGTCACCGACGACGAGGCCCGGCTGACCGCTGTCCGGGCCCGGGTGCTGCGCAGCCGGAGTCACGGCGCGCTCATCGGCGCGGGCGCCACCGCGGAGCTGACGGAGTGCGAGTTCACCGACGGCAAGGCGGACGGTATCCGGGTCGCCACCGAACGTCCCGTACGCGCCGCGGGCTGCACCGTCACCGGCAACGCCGGAGCCGGGGTCCGTCACACCGCCCCGGGCGGCAGCCTCGCCGCGGACGAGCTGACCAGCGACGGCAACGGTGAGCCCGACGCCCTCGGCGGGCGCGGCGACGGCGCCGCCGCGCCGGAGGCCGAGGGCGCGGACGGCGGGCCGTCGGCCGGTCCGCTCGCCCGGCTCGACGAGCTCGTGGGGCTGCGGGCCGTCAAGGAGCAGGTGGCCACGCTCGTCAACCTCAACAAGCTGGCCCGGCGGCGCCGCGAGATGGGGCTGCCCGTCCCGGCCACCGCCCGTCATCTGGTCTTCGCCGGCCCGCCCGGCACGGGCAAGACCACCGTCGCCCGGCTCTACGGATCGATCCTCGCCTCGCTCGGCGTGCTGCGCTCCGGGCATCTGGTGGAGGTGGCCCGCGCCGACCTCGTCGCGAAGATCATCGGCGGTACCGCCATCAAGACCACGGAGGTCTTCGAACAGGCCCTCGGCGGGGTGCTGTTCATCGACGAGGCGTACACCCTCACCGCGGACGGCGGCAGCGGCCCCGACTTCGGCCGGGAGGCCGTCGACACCCTGGTCAAGCTGATGGAGGACCACCGCGAGGACGTCGTCGTCATCGCCGCCGGGTACTCCCGGCAGATGCGGAGCTTCCTGGAGTCCAACCCCGGTCTGGGCTCGCGGTTCAGCCGCACGCTGGAGTTCGAGAACTACTCGGTGGACGAGCTGCTCACCATCGTGAAGCGCCAGGGCGAGCAGAACCGTTTCACTTTCCGCGAGGACACCGAGCGGGCGCTCGCCCACCACTTCGAGCAGATGCACCGCGACGAGTCGTTCGGCAACGCCCGCGCCGCCCGCAAGGTGTTCGAGGAGATGGTGGACCGTCAGGCGTTCCGTCTCGCCGAGTCCCCGGACATCACGGAGGAGGACCTGACCGTTCTCCTCCCGACCGACGTCGGCGAGGAGGCGGCCGCCGCCGTCGCGGGCGAGGGCGGTCCGGGCGGCGGTCCGTCCGAGCGGCTCACCGCCCTGCTCGCCGAACTCGACGGCCTGATCGGTCTGGACGGGGTCAAGGCGCAGGTCCGTGACGTCGTCAATCTGCTGTCCGCCGCGCGCCGCCGCAAGGCCGCCGGGCTGCCCGCCCCGGCCATCGCCCACCACCTGGTGTTCACCGGCCCGCCCGGCACCGGCAAGACGTCGGTGGCCCGGCTGTACGGCGAGCTGCTGGGCGCGATGTCGGTGCTGCCGCGCGGCCAGCTGGTGGAGGTCTCGCGCGCCGACCTCGTCGGCCGCTACGTCGGCCACACCGCACAGCTCACCCAGGAGGTGTTCGCGCGGGCCCGGGGCGGGGTGCTGTTCATCGACGAGGCGTACACCCTCACCCCCGAGGGCGGTTCGGGCTCCGACTTCGGCCGGGAGGCCGTCGACACCCTCCTCAAGCTGATGGAGGACCACCGTGACGACACGGTCGTGGTGGCCGCGGGCTACGAGGGCGAGATGGCCCGCTTCCTCGGCTCCAACCCCGGCCTGGCCTCCCGCTTCGGGCGTACCGTCACCTTCGACTCGTACGACGCGGACGAGCTGGTCGAGATCGTGCACCGTCAGAGCACCCGGGACGGCTACGAGTGCGCGCCCGCCACGCTGGAGGCGCTGCGCCGCCACTTCGCCGGGGTCGACCGGGGCCCGAGCTTCGGCAACGGCCGCTACGCCCGCACCGTGCTCGAACAGATGATGACCCGCCAGGCCGGGCGGCTCGCGTCGCTTCCGGACGCCGACACCGACCAGCTGCGGCTGCTGCTTCCCGAGGATGTGACGGAATGACGGAGGAACGCAAGGTGACGGGCAGGCTCCGCGACACCGGCCGGTGCGCCACCTGTTTCGAGTCCTTCAACCCCGCTTGTCCGCGGGCGGTGCTGGACGAGAGCACGCAGGAGACGCCCCGGCAGGCGGAGGCGCCGGTCCGGCCGGCGCTCCGGCCCCGCGCCACCGCCGGATCCGACGCGGGGGCCGGTGTCGGCCCGAGGGTCGTCGCCCAGCCGCCCGCCACCCCCCGCCCCCGGAACGCCGCGACCCCGTCGGGCTCGGCCGGAACACCGTCGGGCTCCGACTCCGCTCCCCCGGCGCCGGCCCCGGTACGCGACCCGCGCCGCCCGAGGACCGGGGCCTCCGCCTCCCCGTCCCCGTCCCCGTGGCAGGAACGCACCCCGTGGCAGGAACGCACCGCGCCCCGTTCGGTGCCGGGCGCGGCGGCCCCCGCCCCCGGCACGCCGGGCAGGCCGCGCACCGCGACGCCCGGCGCTTCACCGGCCCGTGCCCCGCGCCCCGGGACCGCCGCGCCCGGCAGGGCCGAGGCCCCGGCCACGGAGGGGGGCACGTCCCGATGACCCGGCCACCCCGTACGACGGTGCCCGCGCTTCCCGTGCTGCTGGCAGCCGCCCTGACCGTGGCGGTGCCGCTCGCGGCGGCGTCCCCCGCCTCGGCGGACACCGCCCTGCCCCGGATCTCCTCGGCCCCGCCGCAGGGCGGCGGATGCGTCAAGCCGTCGAAGAAGCGTCCCGTCGACGTCCCGTGGGCGCAGCAGTACATCGCCCCGTCCCGTGCCTGGGAGACCACCCGGGGCGCGGGGGCCACCGTGGCCGTCGTCGACACGGGTGTGGACGCCCGGCACAGCCCGGCCCTGGCGGGCCGTGTCACGCCCGCCTCGGCAGGCTCCGGCACCGACTGCATCGGCCACGGCACGTTCGTCGCGGGTCTGATCGCCGCCGCGCCGCGCCGGGGTGCGGGCTTCGCGGGGGTCGCCCCGGAGGCCCGGATCGTCGCCGTCCGCGCCACGGCGGCGGACGGCACGGCCACCGCGAACAGCGTCGCCGCCGGGATCGACGCGGCCGTCGCCCGACGCGCCCGCGTCATCGACGTGCCGATCGCCCTGTCCACCAGCAGCCCGGCGCTGGCCTCGGCCGTCCGCAACGCGGTGCGGCGCGGCGCCTTGGTGATCGCCCCGGCGTACGCGTCGAACAGGTCCGCCGCCGGCTCCGGGAACGCTCCCGCCCCGGCCGCCTACCCGGCGGCGCTGCCGGACGTCCTGGCCGTCGCCGCACTCGAACCGGGCGGCGTCCCCGACCAGGAGCTCGCCCCCCGTACCGCGCCCGACCTGGCGGCGCCCGGAACCGCCGTGATGAGCATCGGGCCCGGCGGCACGGGCAGCTTCACCGGCGACGGCGCCGAGCTGGCCACCGCCTTCGTGGCGGGTGCCGCCGCGCTCGCCGTCGCCGCGCACCCCGGGCTGACGCCCGCGCAGCTGGCCGACCGGCTCACCGCGACGGCGTATCACATCCCGGCCGACAGGGCACTGGTCGGCGCGGGCACGGTGGACCCCGCCGCGGCCGTGACCGCCCCGCTCGCCGCCGCCCCGTCCGCACCGGCCTCCCCCGACCCGGCCGCGCTGCGCATGCCACCGCCGGAGGGACACGGCGGCCGCACCACCGCGATCGCCGTCACGGCTGCCGCCGGGGCCGCCGTCCTCGTCACCGGCTTCATCGTGTTCACCATTCCCCGGGCCCGCCGCCGGGGCTGGCGCCCGGGCACTTCGGAGACCGGCTGACAACAATCCGTCCTGGCGGCAGGAGCGCGGAACCACTGTGTGCGGCCGGGCCGCGCCGCCGGGACCGGTCGGTACCGATTCGATGCCCGCCGCATGCCGGACGCGGGCCCGGTGGCCTCGCTCCCGTCACGCGGGGGCGCCGGGCAGGCGGGTCCCGGTCCTCGTCCTCTGCGAGAATCGGCCCATGGCCGTACCCGATGCCGCTGAGCCCGGCACCTCAGATCACCCCGCGGGGCAGGGCTACCTGCTGGACAACCGGCAGTCCGAGGCCGGGATCCGTTTCGGCGCCCTCGGCGAGCTGTTCGATCCGGTGACGTTCCGGCACGTCGAGCGCCTCGGCATCACCACCGGCATGCGGTGCTGGGAGGTCGGTGCCGGCTCCCCGTCCGTGCCGCTCGGACTGGCCGAGCGGGTCGGGCCGACGGGGGCGGTGGTCGCCACCGACATCGACGTTTCGTGGACCGGCGGCATCGACGGCGGCGTGATCGAGGTGCTGCGTCACGACGTGGCGGCCGACCCACCGCCGCCCGGCGCCTTCGACCTCGTCCACGCCCGGCTGGTCCTGGTCCACGTCACCGACCGCGCCGAGGCGCTGCGCCGGATGATCCAGGCGCTGCGGCCCGGCGGATGGCTGCTCCTGGAGGACGCCGACCCGGGGCTGCAGCCGCTGTTGTGCCCGGACGAGTCCGGCCCCGAGCAACGGCTCGCGAACCGGCTGCGTGCCGGTTTCCGTTCTCTGATGGCGGGGCGCGGCGCGGACCTCGCGTACGGGAGGACGTTGCCCCGGCTGTTGCGCGAGGCCGGTCTGGACGACATCGGGGCCGATGCGTACTTCCCGATCACCTCACCGGCCTGCGCGGTCCTCGAAGCCGCGACCGTACGGCAGATCCGGCACCTGCTGCTGGCCGAGGGGCTCGCCACCGACGCGGAGATCGACCGTCACCTGGCCAACGTGGCCGCGGGTGGCCTGGACCTCGCCACCGCTCCTCTGGTCTCCGCGTGGGGGCGCCGCTCCTGATCCGCCCGCCGCGTCGAGCACCCGCAGATACGCGTCCAGTTCGGCGGCCCCGGCGAGCAGGGCGCGGCCGCGGGTGGCCAGCCGGCCGTGCCAGTCGTGCAGGGTGGACTCCAGCGGTTCCAGCCCTCCCGCCGCCCGTACTCGGGAGAGCAGCGGGGCGATCCGTTCCAGGGGGTATCCGCCGCGTCTGAGCTGGTGGGCCATCCGGGCGTCCCGTACATCGGCGGCCCGGTAGACGCGGTAGCCGGTTCTCGGGTCCCGGCCTGGGCGCACCAGGCCGGCGCGCTCCCACGTGCGCAGCGTCGCGGGCCGGATGCCGAGTGCTCGGGCCAGTGGCCCGATGAACGTGCCGTCGGCGCCGGGACCCATCGGCACGTCCTCGGCGCCGGGGCCGGACGTCCTGGTGGGGGCCAGTCCGGCCAGGGCGCTCTCCACGGCCCGGAGGGTTCTGCGGTCGTCGAGGAGCTGGGCGTGGCTCTCGTCGACCAGGCGCAGCGCGGCTTCGGTGGCGCCGTCGTTCACCGCCCGCATGACCGACGCGGCCGGCTGGTGACCGTGGCCGGGCATCAGGGCGAGGAAGGTCCGCAGGGCCTGCGCGTGCAGTTCGGTGTAGGTGCGGTAGCCGTGGGGCGTCCGGTCCGCGGCCGGGAGGATGCCGTCCTGCTCGTAGTTCCTGACCGCCTGGGTCGACAGACCGTGCCGTCGTGCCAGGTCGATCGGCCTGAGCTTCTTGTCACTTTGAAGGTTTCGCATCCAATCCCTGCTGATTTCCTGGAAAAGTCTCAACCGACGCTTCGACGATAGCGTTGAAGGCATGGTCACTGACATCGCACACACCACTCACTGCGTCGACGCCGCCGCCGTCATGGGTCTGCTCCCGGACCGGCCCCGGCTGCTCGCGCTGGGCGAACCCACCCACGGCGAGGACGGCCTGCTGCGCCTGCGCAACGATCTTTTCCGGCAACTCGTCGAGCAGGAGGGCTACCGGACGATCGCGATCGAGAGCGACTGCCTGATGGGACTGGTCGTCGACGACTACGTCACCTCGGGCACGGGCGCCCTCGACACCGTCATGGAGCGCGGGTTCAGCCACGGCTGGGGAACGCAGCCGGGCAATCGTGAACTCGTCCGCTGGATGCGGGCGTTCAACGACGGCCGGCCCGAGGAGGACCGGCTCCGCTTCGCCGGGTTCGACGGTCCGCTGGAGATCACCGGCGCCGCGAGCCCCCGGCAGTCCCTCGGCGCCCTCCACGGCTACCTCGCGGCCCGGCTGGACGGGGCGCTGCTCCCGTGCACCGCGGAGACCCTCGACGGCCTGCTCGGCGCGGACGGCCGGTGGACCGAGCCCGCGGCGATGACGGACCCGGACCGGTCGGTGGGACGGTCGGCCGGGGCCGGGGAGCTGCGGCTGCTCGCCGACGAACTGGCGGCGCTGCTCGACACGGAGACGCCTCGGCTGCTCGCGACGGGTTCGCGCGACGAATGGCACCGGGCGCAGCTGTACGCGCGCACTGCCACCGGCCTGTTGCGCTACCACTACCGCATGGCCGACCCCGCACCGAACCGCATGGCGCGCCTGGTGAGCCTGCGGGACTCGATGATGGCCGGCAATCTCCTCGCCGTCGCCGAGCGGGGCCCGGCGCTCGTCCACTCCCACAACGGCCATCTCCAGCGGGAGCGGAGCACGATGCGGATGGGCGGTCTCCCGCTGGAGTGGTGGAGCGCGGGCGCGCTGGTCGATGCCCGGCTGGGTACGCGGTACGCGTTCCTCGCCACGGCGCTCGGCACGATCCGGCACCGGGGCGTGGACGTCCCGTCCCCGGACAGCGTCGAGGGGCTGCTGTACGCGCTCCCGCAGGAGCACTGCCTCGTCGATGCCGGCCGACTGGCCTCCGCGCTCGGCGACACGCTCCCCGCACCCCGGGTGTCCCCCTATTACGGCTATGCCTCGTTCGACCCGGCGCACCTGGCCGGGGTCGACGGGGTCGTGTTCGTCAGGGACGTCCTCCCGGATCCGGCTCCGTAGACCCCGGAGCGCCATGTCCGCCCCTGGTCGTCGCGAGTGCTCCGAGCGCCGACACGCTCGCGGCGAGCAGGAGCGTGCCGGGGAGGGACCGGGCGGCGAGCGGTCCGGCCGCCCAGGCTCCCAGGGCGAATCCGGTGATCTTCAGGCTGGCGCCGGTGGTGAAGATCTGTCCACGCAGCCGATTCGGGGCCTCGCGGTGACGGACCGCGAACAGGGCCGTCAGCAAAGGGCCTTCGCCGACCCCGAGCAGCAGTGCCGCCACGATCAGCGGGCCCGGCCGGAGCGACGCGGCCAGCGCCAGGGCCGCGGCCTGGACCAGTGCGCCGGCCCGGATGATCGTGGCGGGCTCGGCGCGGCGCGGGAACCGTACGAGTACGGCGTTGGCCGCCAGCGCGGAGACCGCGGCGAGGAAGAGGAGCATCGCCCCGCGCCCCGCGCCGCCCAGGGCGTGTTCGCCGATCGGTGCGGTGCATGCCGTCAGCATGCCCTGGGCCACGCAGCAGACGACCGAGCTCAGGGTGGCCCGGGCCAGCAACGGCCGTTGGACGATGGCCCGTGCTCCGGCGGCGATCTCGCCGCACACCGGCGGCAGCCGGACCACGCGGCCGGAGCGCGGGCCCGGTCCCGGCGTCGGGCGGTCGGCGCGACCGGGCGCGGCGGGCAGCAGCCAGGCGGCCGGCAGGGCCACCCCGATGAGCCCCGCGGCGATCACCACGGCGGGCGGCCCCCCGAGCAGCTCCGCCGCGCCGCCCGCGAGCGCGGGGCCCACCAGGCCGGCCACGCCGAAGGTCATGGCGTCGAGCGCGTTCGCCCGGGGCAGACGGTCGCCGGCCACCACCCGGGGCAGCTGGGCCGTCCACCCGCCCGACAGGGCCGGCCCCAGCAGCCCCGTGCAGACGGCGATCAGGACCGTGACGGCGAACGGGAGGCGCCCCAGGGTCGCGAGCACGGCCCCCAGACCGGCCGCGTACAGCATCAGGGCCACGGCCAGCGGACGTCCCGGCCTCGCCGCCCGGTCGAGAAGCACCCCGAGCACCGGCCCTCCCACCGCCGCGGAGGCCGTGATGCCGGCGAGCAGTGACGACGCGTCGCCGGGCGATCCGGCCGCCGTGAATCCCGCCAGCAGCAGCGCCGGTCCCGACATCTCGTCCCCGGCGCGGGCCGCCAGTGCTCCGGCCAGGTAGAGCCGGAGCGGGTAACGCCTCTTCATGGCTGAGACGTTACGGAGGTAACTCAAAACTCCGCAATATGCGTTACATTGCGCGGGTGTTCTCCCCCATCGACGACTGGTCCACCCGGCACTCCGTGCTGGCCATGGCCCGGCGGACGGCCGCGCTGGTCAACGTTCTCGACGACGGCTCCTCGGACCCGGCCGAGGTCGCCGAGGTGCTCCGCGCCCACGGTGAGACGGACCCCGTCCGTCTCACCGCTCACGACGTCGCCGCGATGCGCGCGGCCGCCGCCCTGCTGCGGGAGGTCTTCGCCGCCCGGACCACCGACGAAGCCGCCGAAGGCCTCAACCGCCTCCTGCGGGAACACACCGGTGCGCTCCGGCTGACCTCACACGGGAGCGGTTCCCCATGGCACCCCCATCTCGACCGTGACGACGAGGCGCCCTGGGACGAGTGGCTCATCGCCTCGTCCTGCGTGGCCCTGACGGTCCTCGTCTGGGACCGGCAGCAGCCGCCCGGCAGGATCTGCGCCTCGGCCGGCTGCCGCGACGTCTTCATCACGCAGGGCAGCGGACCGGAGCGCCGCTACTGCTCCCGCCGGTGCGCCACGCGCGAACGCGTGGCCGCCCACCGGCGCTCCCGCGCGGCGCGGCAGCCGGGCGGGGCCTGACGGCGCCGCCGCGCTACGGGCGCCGTGACGCGACGACGGCCGAACTCGTCGGTGTGGTGAGCACTTCGGTGGCCTCCAGGTCCGGATGCGTGAGGTAGAAGAGGCGCAGCTCGTCCACCTCGCCCTCGAAGCGCGGCGGCCAGTCGGACGAGGGGGTGAAGTCGTCCAGGACGAGCAGCCCGCCGGGTGCGAGCAGGTCGACGACCCGATGCGCGTCGTCCCGCTTGCCACCCCCGTCGCAGAAGAAGACGTCGAAGGGTGCATGCTGCTCGAGCAGCCGCCAGTCCCCGGTCAGCACGGTGACCCGCTCGTCGTCCGCGAAGGCATCGGCGGCCCGGCGGGCCAGTTCCTCGTCGCGTTCCACGGTGACCAGGCGCGCACCGGCGCCGAGCCCGCTGTGCAGCCAGGCGGTGCCCACTCCCGAGCCGGTGCCGCTCTCCGCGACGACGCCGTGCGGCTTCGCGGCGGCGGCCGTGCTGAGCAGCCTGCCCACCTCACGGATGCAGCTCTTCTTGAAACCCAGTTCGGCGGCGATGCGCTCCGTTGCGACCACCCGGTCCGGAACAGCGCGTTCCGTCATCGGCAACTCCCTTGTCGTCGTGGGCAAGACGCTACCCGCAAGCGGAAGCCGCGTGCACGGGAGGACTTCGGGAAAGTCGACGTACGGCTGTGATCCGCATGTGACCGGCGGCTCGTACGCTCCATGGCCAGGGGTTCGCCGGTCGGACCGTCGGAACGGGGGCAGAGGATGACGTATCGACAGGCAGCTGTTCCGGCCGTCGCCGCGGCGCTGCTTCTCACGGCGCTCCTGTGGTGGGCGGGGGGAAGCGCGCAGGCCCTTCATCTGCCGGGGAGCACGGGGCTGATCGCCCGCCGGGCCAGTGCCGACCTGGAACGCTGGCTCACCCCCTGGTCGTACGACCCGCCCGTCCCGCTCCGGTCGTCCGGCGGCGGGGTCTCCGGTACGGGCGACGGCGCCCGCTACCTCACGCTCTACCGGACCGGGATGCAGATCCGGTTCGCCGCGGTCTTCGCGTTCTTCGGCGCCGGGGCACTGCTCCTGATCCGCAGGCTGCCGCCGGTGACGGGGCGCGTGCCGGCCACGTTGCTCGCGCTGTGGGCCTGGGGCCCGGTGGCCGGGACGCTGGCGGTGACGGTGTCCGCGCCGTGGCTGATCGCCTCGCGGGGCAACGGCGGCTTCCGCTTCCTGCCCCAGCTGGCGAGCGCGATGTCCGACGGGCGGCAGATCGTCGTGGCGACCGCTCCGGCCGCGGCGGCCGCGGCGGTGCTGCTCGCACGGATCACCGCCAAGGACTCCGGTCCGGTACCGCGGGCGGTGGTGCCGGTGCGCTCCGCCCGCCTGGCCGCCACCGCCGGGACGCTGGTGACCGCGGTGTCGCTGGTGCTCCTCTCGTACCAGCCGGTCGCCGCTCGCATCCAGACGCTCTCCCCCGGTGCCGGGGTCCTGGCGGAGCCGGGTAACCTGTTGCGCCAGTGGCTGCTGCTCGGGGCCTGGTCCGGTCCGGCGGGCGCCCCGATCGGCGACTGGCTGCTGCACCGGGCCGTCGACGCACTGCTGCTCGCCGTGGTGTGGTGGTCGTTGCGCCTCCTGCCCTCGCTGCTCACCCGCGCCACCGTCTGTGCGATGGCGGCGGGCGCCGTGTGCGCGACCGTGCTCGGGTTGCTGGCCTGCCAGACCCTGCGGATGGCCGTGGACGGGGCGGACTCCTACGGAGGCCCGGCCTCCCTGGCGGACAGCCTCGGCGACCACGTCCCCGCCGCCCTGGTCTTCGGGGTGGTCGCGGGCATGGCGGCCGCGGCCACTCTGCGGGCCGCGGCACACCGCACGGAGGACGGCGGCACCGTCGCGCCCGGTGCTCAGGGCAAGAACGCGTAGAACGGGCCGTCGGGAGCGCGGTTCCGCGAACAAAGGGTCACGTCCCGGCCCTTGAGATAGGCCAGCAGCCACTCCCCGAACGTCATCTCGTAGAGCGTCCAGGCCGGGCTGTCGAACTCCTGGACCACTACGCGCCAGGGCGCCGACGGGCCGTCGGGCACGCGGAGGAAGACCGCCTCGCCCGTCGTCGCCGACGCCACCGGTATCAGCTCCCCGGGGGCCGAACCGACCGGGCCCGGCAGGAATTCCGCCATGTCCGCCTCGCGCCAGAACACGAGATCGTCTCTGACGTCCCTGCCCAGGGAGTGCAGAAGATGACTGGCGGGATGTTGCAGATACAGCTGCTCGTTGATCTCGATCGAACCGTAGGCGTCGGTGATCTCGCGGAAGTCGGCGGGGAGTTCGACGCCGAGTTCCTGCTCCAGCTCCGTCCAGGGCGCGGGATCGGACCAGTTGAACCGGGGCTCGCCCAGCAGGGCCGCGATCTCCGGAAACGTTGTCACCAGCAGGTCCTTCTCCTGGAATCGGAAGGGGAACGCCAGTCGTCCCCGCCCGAGCGGAGGCGGAGGCGGAGGCGGAGGGCGGCCGAGTCGTCGTCACCGTAACCGACGCCTCTGACAACCGTTTCCCGGTGACCGTGCCGTGCCGTGTCGTCGGGGCCCGGTGTCCGTGGCGGACGGCGGGTCGGAAAAGTCATTGCACCTGTTCGAAGCAGCGTTCTAATCTCGCATCTCATCGGCGTGTAGCTCAGTAGCAGAGCACCGGGCTCGGGACCCGGAGGGCGCAGGGGCGGAACCTGCCATGCCGGCTTATGAACGATGACGCTGAGCAGCAGCATTCCGTGGGAACGGAACCCCCCTCCGGCTACGCCGGGACCATGCGGGCCCGGGCCTTCCTGACCTGGCTGACACACGACGACGCCGGAACCCGTGAGCGCGCCGCGCGCCGGGTCGACCGCTGGCAGGCCGTGCTCAGCGGCATGGCCGACGGCAGCCTGACCATCGGCTCACGCGCTCCGGTCGCCGGCCTGCCCACGTGGGTGACGCCGGAAGTCGTACGGGGAGGCTTCGCGACCTCCGCGGCGTGCGCCGAGGGCCCGCTCCAGCCGTACGAGCACGAGGCCGTCGCGGCGGCGGGCATCCCCGCCGACCGCCGCGCCCTGTTCGCGTACTGCCTGACCGAACCGGGGCTGGCACGGCTGTACGAGCTGCTCGACAGCGGGCGGTACGAGGTCGCCGTGCCCGAGGAGGCCGCGCTGCTGATCGTGGCCTGGCTGGTGCGGGCCGGGGACGTGGCCGGCGCCCTGGAGCTCGTCGAGGTCCTGGAGCCGTGGGCCGGGCGGCTGCGCTTCACACCCCGGCCCTCCGACCTTCCCGCTCCCGACGTCCGGGCGGTTCACCGCAGTACGGTCGGCGACGTCGCCGTCTCCCTGTCCGCGCGGCGGCCAAACGCCGCGGTGGAGACCCAGCGCGAGGCGCTGGCCGTCTGGCAGCCCTTCGGGGACGAACTGCTGTCCCACTGGCTGGAGACGGCGGGCGCCGGGCGCGTACTGGAGCGCATTCCCGACGACGCCTGGCAGCGGCGCGGGGCCAATCTCCTGCGGCGTTACCAGGAGTTGGCCGCCGCCCACACCCGCTGCGGCAAGCACCGCAACCCGAAGGAGAATCTGGGCATCCTGCGCACCGCCCTGGAGGAGACCGTCGCGGGCCGGCCGCTGGACGCGCGTCGCCTCGGGATGCTGCGGCACGCGGTGGAGTCCATGGTCCGGCGGCGCGGCCGCCCCGGCTCCGGGCGGCACAGCACGTTGCGCGCCCGCCAGGCCTCACAGGCGGCCCTGCCCTCGCACCACGCGTTCGCGCAGCTCGTTCTGAGCCGCCTGTCCGGCCTCCCGCAGCAGACCGGGGCGGCCGATGTGTCCCCACTGGTCGCGGACGTCTCGGCCCGCGAGGCCGCGAAGACCGGGCTGCCCGAAGGGGCCGTGGTCCCGGCATCCGTGCGGCGTGTCGTGGAGCCCGCGCTGAGCGCGCCGATCGGCACGCTCGTGGAGCGCGGCGTGGTGCCGTCGGCCGAGGTCCTGGCCGAACTCGTTCCACAGCTCGTCGCCTCGGTCGGCGCCCAGGAGTACCGGGACCCGGCGCTGCGCACGCTCATGGCCGCGAACTACCGGGCGTTCCGCAACCGCCGCTCGCTGCTCCTGCTGAACCTCGCCCGGCAGGTG
>NZ_JBHJQP010000202.1:0-14102 GCF_042262625.1 Streptomyces sp. NPDC056347
GCCTTCGGCCGGGGGCTTCTTCGTGCTCACGGTCTCCGTGTCCGGACTCCGCGCCCCGTCCTCGCGCCTAGACTCCGTGTTCGGTCTCCGTGTTCCGGCGATGCTCCGCGGCGGGTGTTCCATGTCCTGCGGCCCGGCTTCCCGGATTCGGGTTCCAGGTTCTCGGGTTCGGGGGAACACCCGCCGGGCGGGGCTACTGCCAGGGCGTGCCGGTGAGGAGTTCGTACGCCTCCAGGTACTTCGCCCGGGTCGCGTCCACGATCTCCTGGGGCAGGGCCGGGGGCGGCTGCTCGCTCTTCCGGTCCCAGCCGGAGGCCGGGGAGGTCAGCCAGTCGCGTACGAACTGCTTGTCGTAGCTGGGCTGGGCCCGGCCCGGCTCCCAGGTGGCCGCGGGCCAGAAGCGCGAGGAGTCCGGGGTCAGCACCTCGTCCCCGATGATCAGTTCCTCGCCGCCGTCGGCCGTGGGGGCGAAGCCGAACTCGAACTTCGTGTCGGCCAGGACGATGCCGCGCTCGCGGGCGATGTCGCGGGCCCTGCCGTACACGTCGAGCGTGGTGCGGCGCAGCAGGCCGGCGGTGTCCTCGCCGACCTGGCGGGCCACCTCCTCGAAGCTCACGTTCTCGTCGTGATCGCCCACGGCTGCCTTGGTGGCGGGGGTGAAGATCGGCTCCGGCAGTTCGGAGCCGTCGACGAGGCCCTCGGGCAGCGCGAGACCGCAGACCGTGCGGGACTCCCGGTACTCGGCGAGCCCGGAGCCGGTGAGATAGCCGCGGGCGACGCACTCGACCGGGACCATCCGCAGCGACTTGCAGACGAGGGTGCGGCCCGCCCAGTCCGCGGGGGCCCCGTCGGGAAGCTCCGTGGACAGCACGTGGTTCGGGACGAGATCGGCGAGCTGGTCGAACCACCACAGCGAGAGCCGGGTGAGCACACGGCCCTTGTCCGGGATCTCGGTGGGCAGGACCCAGTCGTACGCGGACATGCGGTCGCTGGCGACCATGACGAGATCGCCCGCCGCGTTCCGGTACAGGTCGCGCACCTTGCCCGTGTGCAGGTGGGTGAGCCCCGGCACCTGCACCGGCTCGGGCTTTTCTACAAATCCGGACACGCTGCCTCCGCGTAGGTTGATCCAGGAGTCGTTCCGATTCTCCCGTATCGGGCGCGGCGGCGCGGCGCGGGGGCTCGGCTCGCGGGGGCGACGGGGCCACGGACGGGCTGCGACCGGGTCGCGGCACGGTCTAGTCGCGCTTGCAGATGCGGTCGAGGAGGTTGGCGGTGGCCCGCTGGATGCGGGGGTCCACATGGCCGGGGCGGTCCAGCGCCGGGGACCAGGCGAAGGTGCCCGAGGCGAAGACGAGCGCCCCGGACGGCGCCCGGTACAGGGAGGTCTCCTGGTGGCGACGGGCGCCCTCGCTGTCCACGTACGGGGAGTGGGCGAGCAGGATGCGGCTCTCGTGCTCGGGGAGCAGGGTGCGCGGGAAGTAGCGGTCGGCCTCGCCCGCGACCAGCCCGTCGAGCTCGTCGCCCTCGCCGGCGCCGGTCGCCTCCCAGAGCCAGTGCTCGGCGTTCCGCACGACCAGGGGGTGCGGATCGGGAACCCGGCCCGCGTACTGGATGCCCATCAGCTGCTGCTCCGGGCGGTCGATCTCGCGCCAGAGCGCGGGCTTCCCGGGGCCGCGCCGTTTGCGGCAGGTGAGCAGGCGGTCGGGCACGCCGGACGGTGAGGGGGAGAGGCTGACCTGCCAGTACATGGTGTTGGCGGAGAGGAAGACCAGCGAGGTGCCGCCGTCGCGGGCGCGCTCGGCGGTACGGCGCATGGGGACCGACCAGTACTCGTCGTGGCCGGGGAAGACCAGGCCGCGGTAGCGGGCCGGGTCGACGCGCCCGGCGTGCAGATCGCGGGTGTCGGCGTACGCGAGGTCGTAGCCGTACCGCTCGGCCCAGCGGATGAAGTCGTAGGCGTGGCCGACGTGGAGCGGCAGACCGGCACCGGCGTACGGGCGGTCGAAGGAGACGGTGATCGCGGCGTCCTCCTCGCCGAGGAGGCCGCCCGCCTCGTCCCAGGCGTGGTAGAGGCTGGCACCGATGTGCCCGTCCTCCGGATAGAGGTTGTACGCCTGCCAGGTGATGTCCGGCAGGACCAGCAGCAGGTCGGCCGGGTGGTCGTCGCGGACCGTGAACGGGATGTGGGAGCGGTAGCCGTCCGCCGTGGTGAGCACGGCGACGTACGCGCCGATCGACCAGTAGCTCGGGATCTGGAGCCGCCAGGACTGCCACCAGTGATGGCAGGAGACGGTGCGGTCGGCGGTGAGCGGCGCGGGCTGGACGATGCCGGAGAGCCGGGGGCTCGTGGTGATCTGGCGGGCGCCGTCGCCCCCGTAGTGCCCGATGCGGTAGATGTCCACGGAGAACTGCTGGGGCGGGTCCACCGTGACGTGGAAGTCGATCGCCTCGCCGGGGGCCGCGGCGCCGTTGGAGATGAAGCCCTTGATCTGGCGGTGCACGTCGTCGGCGGTGCGGGTGCCGCCGTCGGTGGAACAGCGCCCCAGCGCCGGATCGGCGTACCAGGGGACGACGTGCCCGGTGTCGTCGAAGTAGTTCTCACTGCCGCGGAGCCAGGGCAGGGGGCCCTGGCCGAAGGGGTCGGAGACGGCGTGCGCGAGGGCACCCGACTCCCACCGCCGAATGTGCTCCGCCCCCATACCGATTCCCTCCCTCGAGTCCCCCGGGACAACAGCCGACGGCCGATGAGCGGTCGAGGCGACGGCCGATGGGCGATCGCCGGTGGTCATGCGTCATCGGTGCGCCAACAGTGGTGCGCCGACTGTCAGCGTCGATCCCCAGCACATCACATAACGCATGCGGTCCGTCACCGTTCGTCGCGAATTGACGGGAACGGAGCCTGTAATTCCGGGTGTTGGGTGTGAAAACCGGGACGGATGGGTCAGACGAGGCGTACGGGTTTGTCGGTGCGTACGCCGACCTCGTCCAGCCAGGAACGCAGCGGCTCCGCGTCCCCGTCCTCGACCAGGCTGAGCACGGGGACGCCCAGATCCGCCCGGCGCGCGCCGTCGACCAGCAGCGCGGGGCCGTCGAGCCAGTCGAGGCCGGGCGCTGCGCCCGCCGTGTCCACCGCCGCGCAGCAGACCATCGCCGTGACGTGGTCGGCGAGCAGCTCCGGGCCCGTACGGGGCGGCTGGAGCGGGAAGAGGGGGAGGGCATCGGGCCCGCACTTGTCGAGGGCCCCGGCGGTCCGCAGGCGCCGGTCCTGCTCCTCGCGGGCGACCGCGGCGCCGATCCCGGCGGCGAGCTCCTCACCGGCCTCGGGGCGGCCCGCCAGGTGTTCGACGACGCGGGCCAGGGTGGGCAGCCCGGCGTCCACGGAGCGGTCCGCGGACGCCGCCGTGCGGGGCGTCGCGGGCACGGCGGGGGCAGCGGGGACGGCTCCCGGAGCGGGACCGGCGGGCGTGACGGGCATGACGGGTGCGGCGGGGGCGGTGAGCAGGCCGGGCGGGGCCGCCATCGCGTCGAGGACCCGGTGCAGCCGGGCGGCCTCGGTGCGCCACTTCCGGTCGACGACTTCGTCCGGGTACTCCTGCCAGTCGACCGGTGACCAGTCTGGTCCGGGGTGGGCCGGACCGCCGTGGAACAGCCGGGCCGCCAGCAGCGACGCCGCCTCGTCGGCCGCGCCCGGCTCCTCCAGCAGATCGCAGGCGGGGCGCTCGCCGAGCCGGGAGGAGAACCCGTCGGCGAGCCGGTCGCGCCGGGACAGCTCGGTCAGCGCGGCCACCACCCCCGCGTCCAGCCGGCTCGGCCAGCGGCCCATCCGCCAGGCGGGCAGGGCGACCCGGGTGAGCAGCCGGTCCCAGCCCGCGTAGGCGAGGCCGACCTGCTCCTGGGCGACGATCCGCAGGCCGTAGTCCACACCCTGTGCACGGATCGACGCGGCGGCGGCGACGCCCCGCTCCATCTCCGTGACGTGACCGCGACAGCTGCGCAGCAGCAGCCGGGCGGTCCGGCCGACGAAGGCGCGCGGCACTCTGCGCAGGCCCGCCAGCGGACCGGACAGGGGAGCGTCGGCGTCGGCGACCGCTCCGTCGAGTCCCCGGACGAAACGGCGGGCGGCCGCTATGTCGGGATGGGCGGACGGGCCCGTTCCCGCGACGACCGGGGCGAGCACCGCCCGTAGCTCCCCGACCCGCATCCACCACAGGAACGGCGACCCGATGACCAGCACCGGGGCGGTCCGCTCCCGGCGGCGGGCCCGGGACACGGCGAACCGCGGGCCCGGCCCGGGGGCGGCCAGGGGCTGCGCCGCGGGGTGCGTGCGGTCCTCCAGCCAGCTGTCGCAGTCGGGTGTCAGGGCTATCGCCGAGGGGGCGGGGACCCCGAGTCGGTCCGCGAGGTCCTCGACCAGGCGGTAGAGATCGGGGGCGTCCCGCTCGGCGAGCGGGACGGTCGGGCTGACCGCCGGCCTCGCCCGGACGACCGCGACCGCGACGGCGGCGGCCAGCGCGAGCACGACGAGCGCGCAGACCGCGACGGCCCAGCGCGTCGTGTCCCAGCCACTGCCCACGGCGAACCCCTGGGCGCCCGCCACGAGCAGCACCACGGCCACCGCCGCGGGCAGGATCGCGACGGCCGTCGCCCTGCCGCGGATGCGCAGCAGGGCATGGGCCCGGGCGCGCGCACTCAGCGCGCCCAGCTCCTCACTTGCACCGGTACCGGACACGGCCGGATGTCACCCCCTCTGCCCCCGCGGCGGTGTAGTTCACTCCCCCACTGTGGCACCCGTCACCGACATCGCAATGCCAGTGGGCCAAGTGCCGGAATGCTTGCGCCGCACCCTAGTTGGGGCCTCGGCGGGCGTCATCCGGATGGCTCAGCCGTCACTCGATGGAATGGCTTTGGCTAAAGCTGCTGACGCGCCGCCGCCCTTGGGGCAACGGCGCGTCGACGCGTTCCGCGGTTCTGTGGTTCCGCGAGGCGGGCGGGGCCGCCGGGGCGTGCTCCGGTCCCGGGATCAGCCCTCCGCGGCCTTGCGGGCGATGTCCGTACGGAGCTGGGAGCCGTCGAGCCGGATCCGGGCCGCGGCGGTGTACGCGCGTTCCCGCGCGGCCGCGAGGTCCTTGCCGGTCGCCGTCACGGACAGCACCCGGCCGCCCGCGCTGACGATCGCGTCGCCGTCCCTCTTCGTGCCGGCGTGCAGGACGTACGCGTGCGGGGCGTCCTGCTCCGCCACGTCGTCGAGCCCCTCGATCGGGTCGCCCGTGCGCGGCGTTCCGGGGTAGTTGTGCGAGGCGATGACCACGGTGACGGCGGCCTCGTCGCGCCACTTGAGCGGGGGCAGCTCGTCGAGCGTGCCCTCGGCGGCGCCGAGCAGGACACCGGCCAGCGGGGTCTTCAGACGGGCCAGGACCACCTGGGTCTCGGGGTCACCGAAGCGGGCGTTGAACTCGATCACCCGGACGCCGCGCGAAGTGATCGCGAGGCCCGCGTACAGCAGCCCGGAGAACGGGGTGCCGCGGCGGCGGAGCTCGTCGACGGTCGGCTGGAGCACCGACCGCGTGACCTCGTCGACCAGCTCGGGGCCGGCCCACGGGAGCGGGGAGTAGGCGCCCATGCCGCCGGTGTTCGGGCCCTGGTCGTCGTCCAGGGCGCGCTTGAAGTCCTGGGCGGGCTGGAGCGGCAGCACGGTGGTGCCGTCCGTGATCGCGAAGAGGCTGACCTCGGGCCCGTCGAGGAACTCCTCGATGACCACGCGCTCGCAGGCCAGGGCGTGCTCGCGGGCCGCCTCGACGTCGTCGGTGACGACGACGCCCTTGCCCGCGGCGAGACCGTCGTCCTTCACCACGTACGGGGCGCCGAAGGCGTCGAGGGCGGCGTCGATCTCGGCCGGGGTGGCGCAGACGTAGCTGCGGGCGGTCGGGACGCCCGCCCCGGCCATCACGTCCTTGGCGAACGCCTTGGAACCCTCCAGCCGGGCCGCCTCGCGGGAGGGGCCGAAGCAGGCGATGCCCGCGGCGCGCACGGCGTCGGCGACCCCGGCGACGAGCGGCGCCTCCGGGCCGACGACCACCAGTGCGGCGCCCAGGTCGATGGCGAGGCGCGCGACGGCGTCGCCGTCGAGTGCGTCGACCGGGTGCAGTTCGGCCACCTCCGCGATGCCGGCGTTGCCGGGAGCGCAGTACAGAGCGGTGACGTCGGGGTCGAGGGAGAGAGAGCGGCACAGGGCGTGTTCGCGGGCGCCGCCGCCGATGACGAGGACCTTCACGGGGTGCAGCCTAGCCGCCGGGGCGCGGCGCCCTTGACGGGCGCCGGTCCGTGGACGGTACGGGGGCGGGGCCGCGGCCGCCGCGCGACCTGGGCCGGGGGTCCGGCCGGCGCGGGCCACGGACCGCTACTCGTTGGTGAACTCCTCGACGACCGTGGCGCCCAGCTCGCGGACGATCAGCTCGTGCCCGGAGAGCGCCGAGTCGACGAGATCCGGGTCGTCGGCCTCGGGGATGTCGTCCTCGGGAGCGACCGCGCGCGGGGGTGCGGTGTACGACGGGGACGCGGGCTCCGGGGCGGACGCCCCGCCCGGCCGGGACTGCTGCTGCGGCCCGGGCGGCGGCTGCCGGGAGCCCTGCTCCTGCTGCGGAGGAGCGGCCGGGCGGGGCTCGTGACCCTGCTGCGGGGCGGGGGGCTGGTACTGAGGCGCGGCGGAGTAGGAGCGTCCGCCACCGCCCTGCGGGGGTGCCCCGGCAGAGCCCGACGGGTCGATGACGGTCTCGATCTTCCACTGCGCGTTGAAGCGCTCGGCGAGTGCCTGGCGGAGCACGTCCTCGCTGCCGCTGCTCGCGAAGGTGTCGCGGGCTCCGGCGTTGAGGAAGCCGATCTGCAGGGTGCTGCCGTCGAAGCCGGTGACCTGGGCGTTCTGGCTGAGCAGGATCCAGGTGAACCGGCGGCGGTTCTTCACCGCCTCCAGGACGTCCGGCCACATGTTCCGCACCTGGGCGGCGCCCTGGGCCATGCCCGCGCCCGGATCGGCGGCGGGCGCCTGCGGGGCGGCCTGGGCGGGCGGTGCGGACGGGGCGGGTGCGGGGGCGGCCTGCGGGGGCTGCGACCGGCCCGGGGCGGAGGCCGTCGGCCAGCCGCCGGGACGGCGGCCCGACTCCGGCGCGGCCGCCGCGGGCCAGGCCCCGGGCCGCTGACCGCCCGCGGGAGCGGGGGCCGGGGCGGCGGGCGCGGGCGCAGACGCGGGCGGGGCCGCCGGGGTCTCGTAGGAGGGCGGAGCCTCCGGGGCGGGCGGCGGCGCCTGCACCGGGGCGGGTGCCTCGCCCCGTACGGCCGCGCGGGCGGCGGCGGGTCCGCCACCGGGCGGCGCGGCGGGTACGGGCGCGTGGGCCAGGGCCTCCGGGCCGGGGACGTACCCCATCGCGGGCCCCGGGCCCGTGGTCGCGAAGGAGGCGCCCCGCTCCAGCCGGTCGAGCCGGGCCTGGAGCGAGCGCTCGTCGTCGAAGGCGGCGGGCAGCAGCACCCGGGCGCAGATCAGCTCCACCTGGAGGCGCGGCGAGGTCGCCCCGCGCATCTCCGTGAGCCCGGCGTTGACCAGGTCGGCGGCACGGCTCAGCTCGGCGGCGCCGAAGACGGACGCCTGGGCCTGCATCCGCTCGACGACATCGACGGGGGCGTCGATCAGCCCCTTCTCCCCGGCGTCCGGCACGGCGGCCAGGATCACCAGGTCGCGCAGCCGCTCCAGGAGGTCGGCGACGAACCGGCGCGGGTCGTTGCCGCCCTCGACCACCCGGTCCACCACCTCGAACGCCGCCGCCCCGTCGCCCGACGCGAAGGCGTCCACGACCGAGTCGAGCAGCGAGCCGTCCGTGTACCCGAGCAGCGCGGTCGCCATGGCGTACGTCACGCCGTCGTCGGCGGCGCCGGCCAGCAGCTGGTCCATCACCGACATCGAGTCACGCACGGAGCCGGCCCCGGCCCGCACGACGAGCGGGAGCACACCGTCCTCGACCGGGATGCCCTCCCTGCCGCAGACCTCCGCGAGGTAGTCCCGCAGCGTCCCCGGCGGCACGAGCCGGAAGGGGTAGTGGTGCGTACGAGACCGGATGGTGCCGATGACCTTCTCGGGCTCGGTCGTGGCGAAGATGAACTTGAGATGCTCCGGCGGCTCCTCGACCACCTTCAGCAGGGCGTTGAACCCCGCCGAGGTGACCATGTGCGCCTCGTCGATGATGTAGATCTTGTAGCGGCTCGACGCGGGGCCGAAGAACGCCTTCTCCCGCAGGTCACGGGCGTCGTCCACGCCACCGTGCGACGCGGCGTCGATCTCGATGACGTCGATCGAACCCGGTCCGTTGCGCGCGAGGTCCCGGCAGGACTGGCACTCCCCGCACGGCGTGGGCGTCGGCCCCTGCTCGCAGTTCAGGCAGCGGGCCAGGATGCGCGCACTGGTCGTCTTGCCGCACCCGCGCGGACCGCTGAACAGGTACGCGTGATTGACCCGGTTGTTCCGCAGGGCCTGCTGCAGCGGGTCGGTGACATGCTCCTGCCCGATGACCTCGGCGAAGGACTCGGGGCGGTAGCGGCGGTACAGCGCAAGGGACGACACACCTACGAGGTTATCCGGGCCGACCGACAACCGGCCCCGGAACCACCGCCCGGAAACGCAAGGGCCCCCCACGCACCCGCCAGAGCCGACCTACCCTTGCTGCCTTCCGGCCCTGGGGGAGTTCAGTCAGATAGCGCCACGTGAGGGGCTGACGCCCACCTTAGCGGATCCCCACCCCTACCGGTCCACCTCCCCTCCTCCCGCCCCCGTCCGAAGCCCCGGGGATACCCCCGGGACACCCCCGGAGAGATCTCGAAACGGTCTCGAAGCGATCTTGGGGCCAACAGGTTCGCGAGCACTCCTCAACGTCTTGTATTGTTTGCGGCGGAGGATTCGCCTAGTGGCCTAGGGCGCACGCTTGGAAAGCGTGTTGGGGGCAACCCCTCACGAGTTCGAATCTCGTATCCTCCGCCATTGCTCTCACCGGGCAATACGTCGAAGGGCCCCGCAGCTTGCTGCGGGGCCCTTCTTCGTGCGTGGTCTCAGTTTCCCTGCGGCGCGGTGTCGGGCCTACCGGCCGTTGAGAACGGCACGGCACACACCGCAGAACATGGCGGCGCCCCGCCGTACCTGTGCATCAGCTGGCCGCACTCGGTGCACGGCCCGAGCTCCCGCGGCGGGCAGCCCAGCGCGGCGGAGGCAACCGCTCGCTCGATGGCCGTGATGAGCATTGAGTTCCGGGACCGTTGCACCGGCATCCCAGGGAGGGTGAAGCCGCGGGCGGGCTGCCCAAGATCGCGGATGGGCCGGGCGTCGCTGACACAGAAGAGACTGGAGATCCACCTGGGCGTGTCCATGGCAGCCACCACGTCGAAGGTGGTGCATGAGTGCGATGCCGCCATCCTGGATCACCAGGAGGCCGAGCGGAGCCGCCGGGCCATGGTCTACCCCGGAGCAGGGGGCTCGTCGCCGCGATTGAGGCAAAGCACTACGGCGCCTCACCCGGCCTCGGGATCGGTCGAGGGTTCTTGGGACTGGCCCAGGAGCTGGGCGGGAAGAAGCGTTCGCTGGTCTTTCCGTCACAGTGCTCCACCACACTCGGCGCGTATCTCGTAGCGGATCCGCAGGCGTTTGAACTGGTGCAACCAGGCGAAGGTCCGCTCGACGACCCAGCGTGTCTTGCCCAGGTCGGAGCCGTGCGGGGTGCCGCGACGGGCGATCTTCGGTGTGATCCCGCGAGCTCGGACAAGGCGGCGGTACTTGTCGAAGTCGTAGCCGCGGTCGGCGAAGAGTCGCCGGGGCCGGTGGCGGGGCCGCCCTCGGAGGCCGCGGATGCGCGGAATGGCGTCCAGCAGTGGCATGAGCTGGGTGACGTCGTGGCGGTTCCCGCCGGTCAGAGAGACAGCGAGCGGGGTTCCGTGCCGGTCGACGATCAGGTGGTGCTTGCTGCCGGGCCGGGCCCGGTCGACCGGCGAAGGTCCGGTGTGAGCCCCCTTTGAGAGCCCTGACATGCGAGCCGTCCACTGCCGCGTCATCCATGTTCAGCAGACCGGCCGCCCGCAACTCCGCCAGAAGCACCTCGTGCAGACGAGGCCAGACACCGGCCTCGGTCCAGTCCCTCAACCGCCGCCAAGCAGTCACCCCGCTGCAACCGGTCCTCCCCGCAGGCACATCCGCCCAGCTCACGCCCTTGCACAGCACATAAACGATGCCCCGCAAAGCAGCACGGTCATCCACCGGCAACCGCCCGGGATGCCGATGCCGCCGAGGTGGACGAGGAGGAAGCAACGGGGCTATGCGTTGCCACAGGTCATCAGGCACAAGATCAGCAGACACCCAGCAGATCCTGCCGACACAACACTCAACTGCTAAGCAAACAAACCGATCTCATTCTGAAATGATCAGTAAGTGGCTGGCCCCCAGCCGCTACGCCCGTCTACTTGTAAAGCAGCGCCACTGCCCATGTCGGACCGCGCGGAAGAACTCGATCGCACACGGAAGATTTCAGTCGATATTTAAGTTACTGCACTGAACGCGACGGTGCGTGATAGGCGTTGAGCAGGGGATGCCGTTCAAGGGCCGGCATCACGAAGCACCAGGGAGTACGCATGTCCAACGAGCCGAGCGATTTCCGGGCCTGGCTCATGCGCCATGTCGATGAACGGTCGGCCGTCGGCGACCTTGCCCGTGACGTACGGGACGACACCGAATGGCCCGAGGGCGAACCTGAGACGTTCGAGCTCTATAACGAGTACCTCGACTCCATGAACGCCTGTGAAGGTGCGCTGGACGCCCTTGAGAAGGCGTGGAGCCACTACGACGCGATCCGAACGTGAGCCTCGGCAGACTGAAGCCTTCCGCGCGGTGACAGTGATCTGGTCCACGGCACGGCGACTTGAGCAGCCAGGTCACAACCACGTCGACTGAAATCTGCGGTGCGATCCGACAACCTACGTGAGGCCGAGAGGAGCCAGTTGAACTCGCCTCCCAACAGAGCCAGGTCCCGGAAAGGGCAAGCCCAGCAGGTCGAGGACGCCGTCACTCGTGCACTGGGCAAGGCCCCCACCAATCAGCGGCGACTTACGGACGGCCGCGACACGAGAACCGTCCTTCTCGGCATGATCCGCGAGTGGGAGGAGATTCGTGGCGGCACATTCGAGTGCAGGCTGGTCGGCAGTCGGTGGGCTCATCTGTCCGACGACTCCCTGGCGATCGGCAACTACCGCCCGCTCGGCCTCAGCACAGACATGTGCGCCGTGAGCGACCATTCCACGGCACGCACCTTCGGATCTGGATACCGGGACTTCATCATCGGGAACGCCGCACCCGTGTCCTACTGGAGCGCGCTCACGACACTCGACGACATGGTTCCCGTCATGCTCGCTGTCCTCGACCGCGAGCTCACCGGCGGCATAGCGTGCCTCGACTGGTACCTGCAGACCTCATGCGCACCCAGGCTCTGCCGAGAGCATCCTGCCGAGGACGGCACGCCGTTCTGCGGCTCGATGAGCTGCGCAGGAGCATCGCTGGGGACGCCGTGCGAGTGCTCTTGCAGAGGTGTGAACCATGGAATGGGGGAGGAGGCTGTCCAGACTCTGCGTCCCGAGATGCCAGATTGGCCAACGTCACCAGTGCCGCTGTGGCGCCCAGGCGCGGGCAGTGTGGAAGTCGACCGCGAGCAACGTCGGATCGCGGGGCGAGGCCCCTTCAGCCGGCACGGCGCTCGTCTACGCGCCCCGTCGTCGGCATGGACCGCAGTGAGGATTCACAGGTAGACGTTCTCACTCGTATGTTTCCTTCTATTCCACCCAAAGCGGCGATGGAGCGCATGACGGCCGCCCGCGCCCACAAATGCCAGAGCTTCAGCGTAGTGAGCTCTGGTTCGGTTTGTGACGGTTCGTTGACTGGTGGGCGTCCCGGAGGCAGGACAGGCGCCGCGATGGCCAGCTTCGACGTGGACCCGTCGGTCCAAACTCTCCGGGTACGGCGGGGCGATGGCAGGAAACGTCCTTCAATGTTGGGAGGGCGAATTGACCGACATCCGCCCCTTCACCACCTTCCCCGGACCACGAGGTGATCTTCCTGTTGTGCGGTACTCAGCCCATGGTGGGGTAGGCGAGGAGCTCACCGTCCACCAGGACCAGGCCCTGGTACTCGTTTACCAATACCGGAGCGACGTCGAGCCCGGCGGGCCTGTCCTTGCCGGTCCGGGCGTCAAGGGCCACCGCGGTGGTCGACGAGGCCCGGGCGTAGATCCTGCCGTGCCAGGATGCTGTGACATGCGGGGCGAAACGGCCGTCGGCTTGGTCGTCCTCCAGCCGCCAGAGTTCCTTGCCGCTGGTGGAGTCCAGGGCGACGAGGCGGTCCTGAGACGTGCAGACAAGAGTCTTGGCCTGGTCGAACGGGCAGCTCAAATTATCCAGGTCCTCGGGCACGTCCGCCTGTACTTTGCCGGTGCCAGGCTTCAAGAGCCGGTCGAAACGTGTGCCACCGTCGCCGGCGTAGCCCTGCACCCGGACGAGGGACGGGCCGGCAGATTCGACGGTGGTGTCACCGATGTTCTTTTCTGTCCGCCATTTCTCCTTGCCGGTGGCCGGGTCGGCCCCGACCAGCTGGTCGGGGCCGAATCCGCCGAGAATATCGACGCCTACCGCGGCCTCGGCTGTGACGGCCCGCGTCCGGATGTTCTGTGCTGTCCACCGCACCTGGTGCGTGGCGATGTCGATACCGACCGTCGCCGCGTTGTAGTCGGTGTACACGGTCACGATGACGTTGCCGCCCGCGAAGCCGACCACGTGAGCTTCGGGCGTGGAGCTGTCCCGCTGTGCCCATGCTCGCGGGATTTTGAGCGATGTGCTCCAGGCGGCCTTTCCTGTCTCTGGCGTGGTGGCGACGACCTCGAGCTCCGTTGAGGGAGACTGCGTTCCAGCGCCCGGCTGTCTGGTGACGAACGGCGTCACGACCATGGAGCCGTCGGCCGACACGAGCGGCGCGGTCGCATCATCGTCCTCGCCCAGGGCCTTCGCGCGCGGGCGCGCCACCGCCACCACCTTCCCGGTGGTCAGGTCCACGGTCTGCATTCGGTCGGCGGAGGCCACATACGCAGACGTACGGTGCAGGGTCACCGCGAGGTCACGCACATCGCCCAGCAGATTGGTCCGGCCCGCCGTCGCCTCCGGCGGCAGGGCCACCGCTCCCCGGGCTGTGAACGCCTCCGGTGGATCGTGCGGAACGCGCTCCGGCCTCCTCTTTTCTGCGGGCCCCTTTGAGGAAGAATCCGACGGAACCCCGTCTACCGGACCCCTGTTTGCCGAAGAACCGCAGGCCGACAGGCCGATGGCGAGAAGTGCAACAAGACAGAACCGCCGCGCGCGCATGAACTCCCTTTCCACCCGCAGCGAGGCAACGCTGCCGCTGATGATCAAACCGCAGCATGTCACGCCTCGCACACGGTCGAATGCGGGTGCCCGGACACTGGCCGAAAGCCGACGGACGAGCCGCGTGCCCCCTCGTGGCGCTTCTCCCGCTTGAACGACGGCCGCAACAACGGCGCCCCGCGCAAGGCCAGATCGGCTTCGAACTCCTTGGAGGCGAACCCCTTGTCCGCGATAAACAGCAGACCGGGCTGGCCAGTGGCAGCGTCCGGCCGGCGATCCAGCATCGCTATCTGCACTTCGCGCTCGTCCAGCTTGGGTTGGCCAGAGACCGCAGGATCGACATGACTGTCGAGGTACACACCAGGTATAGCCGCTGATCCTCGCGTTCGGCGGTGCGAGAGGTTGAAAGCACACACACCCTCTATTGGGCACTACTGGCAGCGTTGGGGCTGCCGGTAGTGCCGTTCTGGTCTCATTCGCGTCCGTCCAGGCCCGCCCCCACGGGGTCACCCTGAACGCTCCACCACGGGTCAGGACACCCACGACACCCGCCGGACCCCCATACGAACATTTGGAAAGCGTGTTGGGGGCAACCCCTCACGAGTTCGAATCTCGTATCCTCCGCCATTGCTCTCACCGGGCAATACGTCGAAGGCCCCCACTGCTTGCAGTGGGGG
>NZ_JBHJQP010000203.1:0-13971 GCF_042262625.1 Streptomyces sp. NPDC056347
CCCGGTCCAACCGCCCGTGCCTGTACTTGGGTTGCCCGGCGCACGCGGATGGGCGCCCACCCGGACGGATGGGCGCCCCCGCGGGCGACGGGCACCGGTCAGACCTGGCCGGCCTTCTCCAGCGCGGCGCAGCAGGTGTCGGTGATCAGCCGTGTCACGACGTACGGGTCGACGTTGGCGTTCGGGCGGCGGTCCTCGATGTAGCCCTTGCGGTCCCGCTCGACCTGCCAGGGGATGCGGACCGAGGCGCCGCGGTCGGAGACGCCGTAGCTGTACTCGTTCCACGGGGCCGTCTCGTGCAGACCGGTCAGCCGGTCGTCGATGCCCGCGCCGTAGTTCTTGACGTGGTCCATCGGCTTCGAGCCCTCGCCCAGCGACTCGCACGCCGTGATGATCGCCTCGTAGCCCTCGCGCATGGCCCGGGTGGAGAAGTTGGTGTGCGCGCCCGCCCCGTTCCAGTCGCCCTTCACCGGCTTCGGGTCCAGGGTCGCCGAGACGTCGAACTCCTCGGCGGTGCGGTACAGCAGCCAGCGGGCCACCCACAGCTGGTCGGAGACCTCCAGCGGGGACAGCGGGCCGACCTGGAACTCCCACTGGCCGGGCATGACCTCGGCGTTGATGCCCGAGATGCCGAGCCCCGCCCGCAGACAGTTGTCGAGGTGCTTCTCCACGATCTCCCGGCCGAAGATCTCGTCGGAGCCGACACCGCAGTAGTAGCCGCCCTGCGCGGCCGGGAAGCCGCCCTCGGGGAAGCCGAGCGGCCGGTGCCCGGCGAAGAAGGTGTACTCCTGCTCGATACCGAAGACCGGCTCCTGACCGGCGAACTGCCCGGCCACCTCGCGCAGCGCGGCCCGGGTGTTGGACGCGTGCGGCGTCATGTCGATGTCCCGGACCTCGCACAGCACGAGGATGTCGCCGCCGCCCCGGATCGGGTCCGGGCAGCTGAACACCGGCTTCAGCACCAGGTCGGAGGCGCGCCCCTCGGCCTGGTTGGTGCTGGAACCGTCGAAGCCCCACAGCGGCAGCCCGGCCACCTCGGACGAGGCGTCCCCGGCCAGGATCTTCGTCTTGGAGCGGAGCTTGGCGGTCGGCTCGGTGCCGTCGATCCAGATGTACTCGGCCTTGAACGTCACGGAAGCCATCCTTTGCGGTGCTGTGGTCCTGCGGTCCTGCGGTGCTGCGGTCCCGCGGTCCGGTGTCTGCTCCGCAGCTTCGCAAGCCGCGATTTCCCGGCCGTTGCCCGGATGTGAACCCCGTGTTACCGGGATTTCCGCCCCGTTTCGTCAAGGTTTCCGCCCGGCGCCACCGAATCTTCCGCCCCGGGTCACCGAGCCGCGTGCCCCGGGTCACCGGTTCTTCCGGCCGGGGAACGAACGGCCCCGGTCCCGCAGCAGCGACTCGAAACCGGCCGCCCGGATGCGGCGCACCACCTCCTCCTCGGTGGTGCCCAGCGCCTCGGCCGCCCCGGCGATCCGCCAGTCCGCCGCGGCCAGCCGGTGCAGCAGATGCCCCCGCCTGACCTGCGCCTCCGACAGCCGGAACGTCTTCAGATACGCAACCTGCCCCTTGTGGCCGGTGATCGTCTCGCCGATGTGCTGCCCCGCCCCGCCCGGCCGGAACGGCGGCAGGAACCGCCAGAGCGTGAACACCCCCATCCGGTACACCCGGTCGAAGGCGTACGACGTGTCCAGCAGCTCGCCCGCGAACAGCGTGTCGTGCGCCTCGGCCCACTCGCGCTCGCGCTCCCGCGCAGCCGCGCGCAGCCCGGCGAGCGAGACCGGCCCCGGGCCGTCCGGGATCCGCGCCGCGAACTCCGGCACCGGGGCGCCGTACAGCGCGTACTGGTGGATCAGCTCGCCGTACAGGTCCTCCACCAGCGAGGGGTGCAGCAGCCGGTAGTCCTCCGGATGCGGTACGACGAAGGCGGCGGCCAGTGCGTCGGCCGCGTACACCATCACCCCGCACTGACCCGGATGGATCTCGAAGACCCGCAGCGCGTCTCCGAGCCCGCGCACCGACCAGCCGAGGTACGCGTCCTCCGCGCGCGGCGACAGCCCGTCGCGCAGCGCCTGCCGCGACCACTCCTCCCAGGCGGTGGCGGGCCCGCCGAAGTGCAGCGAGAGATAGCCCTCCAGGGCGAGATGGAGCGGCAGGAACCGCAACCGGTCGCCCGGCCGCCGCTTGGCCATCCGGTGATGGCGGTGGCGCTGGAGCCGCGCCGTCCGGGGCGGCCGCCCGTCCGCCCCGCCGAGCTGCGTCCCGTACGCGGCGGACTGCTCGCCGTCGCCCGACCAGTCGGCCACGAAACCGTGCGGGATCACCGAGGCGTAGTGCGTGCGCGCCCCGAGGTCCACCACACCGGGGCCGTGCTCCGCGTACAGCTCCTCGTGCAGCCGCAGCCCCTCCACGGGCCGTTCGCGCACCAGCGGCACCAGCCGGATGCCGCCCCACACCTGCGCGGGCCGGGTGGTGAGGCCGGTCAGTTCGAGCCTGTTCACGCCGTCGCCCCCGCCCCGCCGCGGTGCGCGCCGTCCACGAACCGCGCCACCCGCCGGTCCAGATACGCGTACAGCGCAGCCGCCCCCGTACGCCCCTCGGCGAAGCCCGCCAGCTCCACCAGCGCGGGCAGGTCCTCCGCGTCCCGGATGCCCGCCGTGGGCACCTCCGGAGCAAGCCGCCGCACGTCGAAACCCTCCGCGTCGTATACGGGGTTCAGATGCACCACCGCCGTGCGCCGGTCCGGATCGAGCCGGGTCCGCCAGACCCGCAGCACCTCGCCCGCGAGCCCCGGCGGCGCGTTGTCCCAGCCGTCCGAGACGATGACCAGCCGGTCCGGGCCCAGGTCCAGGGCGTCCAGCACCCGCATGCCGAGCGGCGTCGGCCCCCACGGCCGGACCAGCAGCGGATCGGTACGGCCCGAGGTCCACAGCCCGGCGCACGCCCCCGGCGCGGCCAGCTGCTCCAGCAGGAAATGGCAGGCCAGCGCCACGGCGAGCGGCCGCCTCCGCTTCTCGCCCGAACCGGACGCGGAGTAGCTGTCGTCCAGCACGGCCGCCACCCGGCCCCAGCTCCCGGCGTGCGGGCCCGCCGCCCGCCGCGCCGCCGCGCGCAGCGCACCGGTCAGCTCCGCACGGCGCGCGCGCCGGTCCTCGAAGCCGAGCGACAGGACGTACAGGGCGAGCCGGGTCAGCGGCATCGCGGCCAGGTCCACGCCCACGTCGGCAGACCCGGTCCGGTCCCCGGCGGTGCGCTGCTCCAGGGTCCGCAGCCGCTCCAGCCGGGTCATCCGCGGCGCCATCGCCTCCAGGAACTCCGCACGCTCCGTGCCCCGCCGGGCGGCGAAGCCCTCGGCCACGGTGAACGGCAGTTCCGTGACGGCCCCCTGCTCGTGGTGGGCGCGCCGCCAGGCGTCCAGCAGCCGGTGCTCGTAGTGCTTGCGCCGCCCCGGCCGGAACAGGAAGTCGCCGAGCTCGCCGTCCGCCGCTCCGCCGTCCGCCGCGAACCCCAGGTGGGCGTGGCGGACGGCCGCCTTCAGCCCGGCGCGGTACTTCACCGCGTCGTGCGCCGGATCGGGCCGGGCGGCCAGCCAGTCCCGCATGATCGCGCGGGTGCGCCGGTTGTTCACCCCGGCCGTGCGCAGCGCCCGGAACAGCCGGTACACGCGCTGCGGCGGCAGCTTCGCCAGCCGGGCGGCGATCAGACGGCCCTCGACGCGCTTCTCCTCGGCGCTCGCGTCGGCGGCGTGCTCCAGCAGCCCGCGGACGATGAGCGCGGCGTTGTGGTCGTTGATGTCGAGGGCGAGCGCGGCCGCGTACACCCGGCGGTAGTTGACCCGTACGTACTCGTGGAGGAAGTCCAGCGAGAGCTGCTGCTGGTACGCGGTCGAGCGGAACTCGCGCTGACCGGTCGCGGTGATCGCCGCGTTGACGAAGAGGAGGACGTCCTCGGCCGCGACGAGACCGGCGTCGGCCCCGGCGTCGGCGTGCATCGTCTCTCCCCTTCCGTGATGTCGGGCGCCGGCCGGGGAATGGGGGCGCGAACAGCGAAATCACTGCTTCAGAGGCAAGTCCCGGAAGTCGCGCCGGAGTCCCGCGGCCGGCCCCGCCAACGTAGCCAGCGACACCGCCCGGCGCCAAACCGATACCGCGGTCGTCCGGCTCCAACAGGGGCGCGGACCGGCCGTAAATACGGGAGCGGACCGGCGGAACCGGCAGACTTGCCCCATGACGACACTTCCCGCGACCCCCCTGCGCATCGGCCTGGTCGGCACCGGACCCTGGGCCCGCAACACCCAGGCCCCCGCCCTCGCGGCCCACCCGGGCGCCGTACTGAGCGGTGTCTGGGGCCGCCGCCCCGAGGCCGCGCGGGAGCTGGCCGACGCGCACGGCGCCCCGGCGTACAGCGGAGAGGCGGGCATCGACGAGCTGTTCGCGGCCAGCGACGCCGTGGCGTTCGCCCTGCCGCCCGACGTCCAGGCCCCGCTCGCCGCCCGCGCCGCCGCCACCGGCCGCCATCTGCTGCTCGACAAGCCGGTCGCGACCGGCGTCGCGGGCGCCCGCGAGGTGGCCCGGGCCGCCGGGCAGACGGGCGTCTCCTCCATCGTCTTCTGCACGCTCAGGTTCGCGGTCGACACCGCCGCCTGGATCGACGAACAGGCAGCCCTGGACGGCTGGTTCACCGCCCGCGCCGAATGGCTCGGGTCCCTCTTCGCGCCGGGCTCCACCAGCGAGTACGCCGCCTCGCCGTGGCGCCAGGAGAAGGGCGGCCTGTGGGACGTCGGCCCGCACGTCCTGTCGGTGCTGATCCCGGTGCTGGGCGACGTGACCCGGCTGACCGCGGCCCGCGGCCCGTCCGGCACCACCCATCTGGTGCTCCGCCACACCTCCGGCGCCTCCAGCACGGTGACGCTCTCCCTGGGCGCCCCCGCGGCCGCCGCCGGTACGGAGATCGAGCTGCGGGGCGAGCAGGGCAGGGTGACGCTGCCCCGGTGGGGCGACGCGGTCGGCTCGTTCCGGTCGGCGGTCGACGCGCTGATCGAGTCGGTGCGTACGGGGCAACCGCACCCCTGCGACGTACGGTTCGGCCTGCGCCTGACGGAACTGCTGGCCGAGGCGGAGGCGCAACTGGCGCGATAGCCGGAGCCGGGCGCGGTCGGCTCGGCGGCGGGCCGGGGCAGGGCGGGGGACGCGGTCGGCTCGGTGGCCGGACAAGGCGCGGGCGCAGCTGGCCCGGCAGCCGGGGCCGGGGCGGCGGATGCGGTGTCAGGCCGTGGTGCCGGGGCCGGTGCCGGTGCCGGGGTCGGGCGGCGGGGGCGGCGCGGCGACCGCCCGGTGCGCGGCCTCCAGGAAGCGCCGGACGGCCGCCGCCCCGTCCCCGTCCAGCTCGCGCAGCACCCTCGTGGTGTCCTCGATCAGCGGACCGAAGAACGCCCGGCCCAGCTCCCGCGCGCGCGGCGTCACGCTCAGCAGCACCCGCCGCCGGTCCCGGTCGTCGCGGACGCGGCCGATGTGCCCCAGCCGCTCCAGTCGGCCGATGAGCGCGGTGGTGCCCGCGGAGTTGAGCCCGAGCTGCGCACCGAGCCACCCGGCGGTGGCCGCCGTACCGGCCCGCTCCGCGTCCAGCAGGCAGATCAGCGCACGGACATCGGTGCTGTGCATCCCGTGCAGACTCGCGAACTCGGCCTGACGAAGCCCGAATTCGACGGTCACCCTGCGCAGCAGGTGGACCAGCTCCAGCTCGGGCCCCTCGTCGGCCACCACGTCGCAACTCCCGGTCTTCCGCCCAGATTATCTCGCTCGGCGAGATAATATCGCCTCCCGGCACCCTACCGCGGAGGCACACCCATGACCGTCGGCACATCCTTCCGCGCGGCCTACGACGATGTCCTGGCCACCGCGTGGCCCGCCGCGACGACCCCCTCGGACCTCCCCACCCCGTACGGCACCACCCGGGTCAACAGCCACGGCCCCGAGGACGCCCCGCCCCTGGTGCTGCTGGCGGGCGGCGGCGCCACCTCCACCGTCTGGTACGCCCAGGCCGCCCACCTGGGCCGGACCCACCGGGTGCACGCCGTCGACCTCGTGGGCGAACCGGGCCGCAGCGTCGCGGGGCAGCGCCCGGTCCGCACCGCCGACGACCTGACGGCCTGGCTCGACGCCGTGCTGGGCGGGCTGGCCGCCGACCGAACCGCGCTGTGCGGGCACTCGTACGGTGCCTGGATCGCCCTTCGGTACGCCCTGCACGCACCCCGGCGCGTGACGAAGCTGGTCCTCCTCGACCCCACCCAGTGCTTCGCCGGATTCCGCCCCGGCTACCTGCTGCGCGCCCTGCCGATGCTGCTGCGCCCCGACGCGCGCCGGACCCGCGCCTTCCTGGCATGGGAGACGGGCGGCGCGGCGCTGGACCCGGCGTGGCTGCGGCTGCGCTGCGAGGCGGCCCGCTTCCCGTCCGCCCGTCCCGTCACCGGCCGCCGCCCCGCCGCCGAGGCCCTGCGCGGTTTCGACGTACCGACCCTGATCCTGCTCGCCGGGAACAGCCAGGTGCACGACCCGGCCCGCGTCGCCGCCGAGGCGGCCCGGCTGCTGCCGCGCGCCGAGACGTCGACGATCCCCGGAGCGACCCACCACACCCTGCCGCTGCACGGGCCGGAAGCCGCCGAGGTGAACCGCAGGATGGTCGGATTCCTGGCCGCCGGATAGCCCCCGCCTCCGCCTCAGCGGCTCAGCGCGTCCCGTACCGCCTCGTCCGTACGCGCCACCACGGCGCTGCCGTCGTCCGCGGTGATGATCGGGCGCTGGATGAGCTTCGGGTGCTCGGCCAGTGCCGAGATCCAGCGCTCGCGCGAACCGGCCTCGCGCGGCCACTCCTTGAGCCCCAGCTCCTTCGCGTCGGCCTCCTGGGTCCGGGTGATGTCCCACGGCTCCAGGCCGAGCCGGTCGAGCACGGCCCGGATCTCGTCCGGCGAGGGCACGTCCTCCAGGTAACGGCGGACGGTGTACTCGGCACCCTCCGCGTCGAGCAGCTGCACCGCGCCACGGCACTTGGAACAGGCGGGATTGATCCAGATCTCCATGGGGCCAACGGTACGCGAGGGATCGCCGAAAGCCCCTCGAAAGCCCGTCTGGCCAGGGCCGATTGTCAGTGCCCGGCAGTAAAATGGAGGCAGTTCGTGAGGGTTCCACGACCGTGCCGGGAGGATGTTCATGGCCGTTGCCGCAGTCACGACCAAGCCGCTCCACCAGCCCTTGATGAAGAAGCCGCTGCCCGCGGGCCGACCCCGCGAGTGGTACGTCTCGCACAACCGCCGCCTGAAGGCCATGCGGCTCGCGATAGCCCTGCTCGACGCGGGGGTCTACTACCCGTCGACGGCGACCAACGCGAAGATACGCACCACCGCCGAGCGCGTCGGCATCCACCCGCCGTCCGACACGACCTGCCGCATGGTGCGCGCCCTGATCCGCTACGGCCGCTGACGGCCGCGCCCGCGCCCCCGCGCCCCCGTGTCCTCGTGCGCGGGGGCGCGGGCACGCACGGACCCGTTCAGAAGCCGTCGCAGCTCGCCGTGGCGAAGGCCCCGGACGCCGTGGCCGCACGGACGGGCCCGCCGTCCACCCGTACGGTGCAGGACGCCTCGCCGCCCGACGCCCCGAGGGTGACGGTGAAGGAGCCGCCGCTCATGAAGCCCCTGGTCCGGGTCTCCCCGGTCCACGGCAGCGTACGCAGCCTCAGCCGCGCGGCCGAGAGGCCGCCCTCCTGCCAGGACGGGTAGGTGACGGTGACGTCCTCGGCGGTCCCGGTGACCCGGTAGGTGATCAGACGCGCCCGCGTCCCGTCCCGCGACAGCGCGGCGGCGGTCAGCACGACGGCCGCCGCGCCCCCGGCGGTCAGCGCGAGCACCACCACCATCAGCACCCAGGGCCACCGCCGCCGGGGCCGCCCCGCCGCGGGGTCACCGCCCGGCCGCCCGTCGTCCATGCCCCCAGCCTCGCCCGCCGCCCACCGCCCCGCGAGCCGGGCCGCCCTCCCGCCACCCGACCGGCAGACACGGCGGTGCGCCGCGCCCCCTCGCCCCGTTCACTGGGCAGGAGACCCCGAGGAGAGCGACCGCTGGAGGCACGATGACCGCGAAGGCCACCCGAGGACTGTGCGCCGCACTGCTGACGACGACCGTGATCGCGACGGCCGCCGCCTGCTCCGACGGCGGCACCGGCGCCTCCGACACCGCGTCCAGGGCCGCCTCCGCCGCGGCGTCGGCGGCCTCCCGCGGCGCCGACGTGGTGGCCTCGGCGACGGCCGCCGCGGGCGAGAAGCTGAAGAACTTCAAGAACGGCGTCGACGCCACCTCCGACGTCGAGCTGTCCTCCCCGGACGTGGCCGCGGACGGCCGCACCACCACGGAGGTCACCGTCGACAACAGCACCGACGCCACGAAGTCCTACGCGATCCAGGTCAACTTCCGCGACCCGAAGGGCAAACTGCTCGACGTCGTGGTGGTGACGGTCGACGACGTCGCCTCCCACACCTCCAAGAAGGCCACGGCCCGCAGCAACCGCAAGCTCTCCGGCGAGGTGAAGGCCGAGACAGGGGCGGCCCTGCGGCACTGACCCACTCCGGAAGGAGTCCCGGGATCAGGGCCGGACCGGCATCGACCAGCAGTTGGAGACGGCCGGACACCCGCCCCACGCCCCGGGAGGCCCTAGTCCTCGTCCGGGGCGTGGTCACTGCGGCGCAGCTCGTCCTGGACCCGCCGCCAGGCACGGATGATCGGAGGCACTTTCGACAGCACCTCGCTGACCTGTGTCAGCAGCAAGGTGAGGCAGCCGAACGACGCGAGAACGAGAAGGGTCACCCGGTCCCAGCTCACCGTGCGGCCTCCACTTCCCGGGCACTCGGCCCGGTCCGGCACGACGTGATCAGGAATGCGGCGGGTTCACCGCCACAAGGGCCCGGACGGATGGGGCCGAGGACTCCGGCCACGGCCCGGGACCTCCCGGCATTCCGCGTCCCCCGTCGGCACAGCCGGTTTCGCGGCCGGCGGGGCCGTCGGCGGCTAACCGAGCCGGGCATGACGGACGAGCCACCCGAGGGCGTTCACTCCCAGCCGGTCCGGCCCCTGGAGCAGCGCGGTCTCCACGGCACGGAGGTCGGTGAGCTCCGCGGGCGCGGACAGCCGGTCCAGCGAGGCGAGACGCGTCATCACCGCGTCGACGACGCCGGGCCAGCCGGGCATGCCGAAGTGGTCAGTGGCGTGGAAGGCGGCGGTGAACGCCCGGTGCAGAAGGGCGTCGCGCCAGCCCTGCCGGCGCATCAGCTCCTCGGTGATCCCGACTTGTTCCTCGATGTTCCGGACGAAGTCGGCGATCGGCCCGGACGCGGCGCGCAGCGTGAAACGGGAGCCGCCCGCCCACGGGAGGTCCAGGTCCGAGGCGACGGCCGTGAACGCACCCAGTCGTCCGGGCCCGCCGTCACGGGCGGCGACGAGTGCCTTGCGGGCCCGACGGTACAGGTCGACGCCCTGCGCGAAGACGTCTCCGGCGTCCGGCCCACCGGGGGCCGCGCGGATCGCGTCGAGCGGTTCGTTCAGCAGGGCCGCGGCGGCCAGCCCGGCGGCCGCCGCACTCAGCAGCACTTCCGGGGCGGCGGGGTCGATTCCCAGACGGGGGAGCACGGCCGAGGCATGCTCCCCCAGCTCGGGGAACAACGGGGGCGGCTCCCCGGGCCCGGGAGCGAAGAGTGCCGCGAGCCGCGGGGACAGGGGAGCCGGGCCGGGCTCCTCGATGGAGATGCCGTGCTCCAGGAGGTCCTCGAAGACGGCGTCCGGTCCGCAGTCGATGTGTGACGTGTCATGCCGGCCCGAGCAGTCCTCGGGGCACTCCAGCTCCTCGCACATCTCCGGTTCCTCCGGCTGTGCCTCGTTGATCAGGTGGTAGACGAGCCTGTCGGCGACGGCCGCTCGGGCAGCGATCATGGCGCTGCCCATCAGCATCTCCGCGTTCCTCAGCGGGTGATCCTCCCGGTCGACCGGAACCGGGGGCTCCGGGGCGTCGGGTATCCAGGTGTGGGCCGACTCCAGCGAGACCGACAGCCAGGCGATCCGCAACGGCGGGACCTCCTCGTTCCCGGCCAGCTCGGCGACTTCCTCCGCGGCTCGCCGGACCGCGTCGAGCCGGGCCGTGTAGTGGTCGCGGACCGATTCCCACGCCTCGGAATCCTTGCGGACCTGCTCGGCGTTCCGTGCCAGACCGGCGTCCCGGGCCTCCCGCGCCCGGGTGACCAGTCCGCTCAGACACGGGCGGCACCCGGAGGGACCACTCTCCGGGTCGGGGCCGAGCGGCACCGCCCCGAGTTCGCGGCCGAACGGGGCGCCGCACACGCAGCAGTCCAGGTTCGCCAGCTGCCGGCCCGTCGGTACGGCGGGCAGGGCGGCACGGATCGTGCCGTGCGCGTAAGCAGGGATGTGCACGGGGCGAACTCCTCGGATGTCGTGCTCCGCTGGTGTTTCCACCATGCTCACCTGGGCGTTCAGCCGTTAGACACCAAGCGGGGGATGGGGCCACGAACTTGACGGAAGCTGACTGCGGCGTGGACCGCGGCAGTGAAACTTGACACCTGCGGCCGGAGCGCGTTCGCCGGCCCCGAGCCTGGAGGATCCACGTGGAAGAGACCCCGGACGAATCACGGCCGGAGAGCCGGCACCAGGAGCTGGCCGACGCGTTGCGGGAACTGCACCGGGCGGCAGGCCGGCTGAGCTCCCGGAAGGTGAGCGCGCTGATCCGTGAGCGGGAGGACGCGCTGTCCGGACCCAGTCACGAGACCGTGCGGTCCGCGATCAACGGAAAGCAGATGCCGCGCTGGGAGACGGTGCACGACATCGTCATGGTGCTGGCGGGCCTGTGCAGCCCCCCTCGGGACGAGGAGACCGAGACCGGAAGGTTCCTGCTGCTGTGGCGGGCGGTCCGCGAAGGGGAGAAGGGTGCCCGGAAGTCGTTCCAGGAACTGGCCAACAGTGGCTGGGGCGGTGAGGACGGCAGGTGGACGCCGGAGATGGTCATGGGCATCCTGGTCAACCCGTTCAGCGCCATCCGGATCGCCCCGGGGCTCGCCGTCCCGCACGAAACGATCATCTCCGAGGACACGTGGATCCGGGCGATGGAGAAGTTCATCGAGGAGGACGGGGCCGAGCATGCGCTGAGGATCCTGCTGCACACACTGAAGGGCGACTACATCGGAGCCGTCGAAGGCACGCCGTTCGGCTACCAGAACATGGACCGGGAGGCGATGGACGCGTACGCGGCCCTCCAGTACGGCTGCCGGGAAGTGCGCCGCCGCCTGCGGGCGGAGCCCAATCTCCTCGCGGAGTCGATTCGCGCGATGCGGGCCGACGAGACGATGGACCGGGACGACCGGGCGGAGATGCTCGAGAACGAGTCGGATGCGAGCCTGATGAGAGAAGTCATGATCGTGACCCCGGACACCTGGGACGAAGTGTCCGAGGACGCCCAGCGCATGGTCTCCGGCTATCTGATCAAGCAGATAGGCCCGCCCGGCCCGCTCGGTCTGCCGGACGCGGATCGCTTCCCCATCGTCTGGCGCATCCCCGAACCCGCTGCGGAGTAGCCCGCGGCCCGTGCCTGCCCGGGACGCCGGCCGGTGGCACAGGACCGGGCGGGGGCGGCGGGAAGAAGAAGAGCGGTGGCCGTCACCCCGTGGGGGGTGACAGCCACCGCTTCGGCTTCATGCAGCTTCCGACCCGCACAGACGCCCGGAGGCCGGATGGCGTTCCTGCGGGTGCGGAGTGCGCTTTAGAGGTCGAAGTACAGCTCGAACTCGTGCGGGTGCGGGCGGAGCTGGATCGGGGCGATCTCGTTGGTGCGCTTGTAGTCGATCCAGGTCTCGATCAGGTCGGAGGTGAAGACGCCACCGGCCTGGAGGTACTCGTTGTCCGCCTCCAGCGCGTCCAGGACGGCCGGGAGGGAGGTCGGGACCTGCTGGACGTTGGCGTGCTCCTCGGGAGCCAGCTCGTAGAGGTCCTTGTCGATCGGCTCGGCGGGCTCGATCTTGTTCTTGATGCCGTCCAGGCCGGCCATCAGGAGCGCCGAGAAGGCCAGGTACGGGTTGGACGACGGGTCCGGGGCACGGAACTCGACGCGCTTGGCCTTCGGGTTCGAGCCGGTGATCGGGATACGCATCGCGGCCGAGCGGTTGCGCTGCGAGTACACCATGTTGACCGGGGCCTCGAAGCCCGGGACCAGGCGGTGGTAGGAGTTCACCGTCGGGTTGGTGAAGGCCAGCAGCGACGGGGCGTGCTTCAGGATGCCGCCGATGTAGTAGCGGGCGGTGTCCGAGAGGCCCGCGTAGCCCTGCTCGTCGTAGAACAGCGGGTCGCCGCCGGCCCACAGGGACTGGTGGACGTGCATGCCCGAGCCGTTGTCGCCGAAGATCGGCTTCGGCATGAAGGTCGCGGTCTTGCCGTTGCGCCAGGCGACGTTCTTCACGATGTACTTGAAGAGCATCAGGTCGTCGGCCGCGGCGAGCAGCGTGTTGAACTTGTAGTTGATCTCGGCCTGGCCGGCGGTGCCGACCTCGTGGTGCTGGCGCTCGATCTGAAGGCCGCTGCGCTCCAGCTCCAGGGACATCTCGGCGCGCAGGTCGGCGAAGTGGTCGACCGGCGGGACCGGGAAGTAGCCGCCCTTGTAGCGGACCTTGTAGCCGCGGTTGTTCTCGACCGCACCGGTGTTCCAGGCACCCGCCTCGGAGTCGATGTGGTAGAAGCTCTCGTTCGCCGACGTCTGGAAGCGGACGTTGTCGAAGACGTAGAACTCGGCCTCGGGGCCGAAGTACGCGGTGTCGGCGATGCCGGTGGACGTGAGGTACGCCTCGGCCTTCTTCGCCACGTTGCGCGGGTCGCGGCTGTACTGCTCGCCGGTGATCGGGTCGTGGATGAAGAAGTTGATGTTGAGGGTCTTGTCGCGGCGGAACGGGTCGAGACGGGCGGTCGACAGGTCCGCGCGCAGCGCCATGTCGGACTCGTGGATGGCCTGGAAGCCGCGGATCGACGAGCCGTCGAAGGCCAGCTCCTCGGTCGGGTCGAAGGTCGGCGCCGGAACCGTGACGTGCTGCATCACACCGGGCAGGTCGCAGAACCGGACATCGATGAACTTGACGTCGTTGTCCGCGATGTACTTCTTCGCGTCGTCGGCGTTCTGGAACATCCAACTCCTCCTACTCCCGGCCCGGGCGGGACGGGGTTGCGGCTCGTGGTGCGGCCAGTGCGCCTGCACACGCTGGACATGACCATAGGCAGGCCGGATTTCTCAAGCATGACCCATTTGTTTCGCAGAAGTTAACCGGGGCGGGTGTGACCGGCGCCTCGTGAGCCGCTACGCACCCCGGTGACGGGCCCGTGGCGGCACCCGCCCGGCCTGTCGGAGGGGCGGGCGCAGTACCGTGTTCGGGTGGACAACAGGCAAGCAATCGGATCGTGGCTCTCCGGGCCGCGCGCGGCCGCCGAGGAGATGGGGGCCGATTTCGGCTACCGGGGCAAGCGGCTCGGCCTGCCCGAGCACGGTCCCGGTTCCGTGGCACCCCTCGGCCGCCGGTTCGGCGCGCTCTTCATCGACTGGGCGCTCTGCCTGCTGATCGCATACGGGCTGTTCGCCCGTGGTGACCAGCAGGCGGCCGGGAACTGGGCGCTGGGCATCTTCTTCGTACTGAGCGTGCTCACCGTCGGCACCATCGGCTGTACGCCGGGCAAGCGCATCCTGGGCACCAGGGTCGTCGCCGAGAACGGCGGCAGGCTGACGTTCGGCCGTGTGGTCGTCCGCAGCGCGCTGGTGTGCCTGGTGATCCCGGCCCTGGTCTGGGACCGCGACGGACGCGGTCTGCACGACCGGCTGTCCCGCTCCGTGCAGGTCCGTATGTAGGCCGTGCCACGAGAGACGGAAGAGGCGACAGAGAGGCGGGGTGCGAAAC
>NZ_JBHJQP010000204.1:0-13740 GCF_042262625.1 Streptomyces sp. NPDC056347
GCCTTGGGACGGCCGGGGCCTTCGTGCGTGTTTCCCGTCTTCCGGGAGGAGCGCGGCCGGCTCTGGATGCGGTACGGGGGCTGCCGGGCGAGACTGCGTGGAGCGGAACACAGGCCGGGCCGTGGTCCGTGGTGCGTCGGGACCCTCCGGCGGGCGCACGGCGGCCCGGGGCCGCGCGGATCACGCCGGTGGTACGCCGATGCGCCCTCCCGCCGGGTGGGCGTGCCGCACTAGGGTCTGGCGGCGCCCGGCAGGCGGCGGCGCGACGACCGGCCCGATCGGCCCGACCGGCCCGGGGCCCGGCAGGAGGAGGCGGCCATGGTACGGCGATGGGTGCCGACGTTCGTGCTCGGCGGGCTGTGGTGGTGGGCCGTGCTGCGGCTCGTGCTGGACCCGGCCGACGCGGGGCTCGTCGAGGGTGCGGTTGCGGCGGGCGGCTGGGGGCTGAGCCTGCTTCCGGTGCACGTGGCGGCGACCGCCGGGCCCGCGGGGGCCGGAGTGGCCGGCCGGTGGGGGGCCGGGGTGCTGAAGGGTGCGGAGCGGGTCCTGCGGGCTGTCGGAGGGCGGGGCGTGGAGCGGGTCCTGCGGACTTCGGGAGGGTGGTGCGTGGAGCGGGGTCTGCGGGCCACCGGAAGGCGGCGGGTGCGGATCCTGCGGGCTACCAGGGCATGGCTACGCCGCCGTTCGGGCGGAGGATCTGGCCGGTCATGAAGGACGAGGCGTCGGACGCGAGGTGTAGCACGGTGTGGGCCACGTCCTCCGGCTCGCCCACCCGCCCGAGCGGCGAGAGCCGCGTCATCGTCGCCTCCACCCGTTGCTGCCGGTCCGTTTCGTGGCGGGCGGTCATGGATGTACGGATCCAGCCCGGGGCGACGGCGTTGACCCGGATCGCGTGCGGTCCCAGTTCGGTCGCCAGCGTCTTCGTCAGCTGGACGACCGCCGCCTTGGCCACGCTGTAGCAGAGCAGGCCGGGGCCGGCGGAGTCGACGGCTCCCGAGGCCATGGTGACCAGTGAGCCGGGGGAGCCTCGCTCGACCATGCCGCGGGCCACTTCCTGGCAGGCGTACAGCACGCCCTTGAAGTTGACCGCCAGAACGCGGTCGAGGTCCTGGTCCGAGGTCTCCAGGACGCTGCTCGTGTGCATGATCCCGGCGACGGCCGCCAGAATGTCGAGCTCGCCCGCCGCCACCACCGCGGCCCGGACCTGATCACGGTCGGTGACATCGAGGACGTGGATGCGGGCGCGGGCGGTGCCGCCCGCTTCATCGGCCAGCCGCAGGGTCTCCCGCAGGCCCTCCTCGTCCACGTCCGCGCAGTGCACGGCGGCGCCCGCGGAGGCGAGCAGGACGGCACAGGCCCGGCCGATGCCGCCCGCCGCGCCGGTGACGAACGCCGAGCGGTCGGTGAGGTCGTAGACGGAGCGGCTTGCGGAAGGGGGCGTGGTGAGGCTCATGACCGGACGGTACGACCGTATCTGACGGGGCGTCAACTATGGGGTGGGGCCCGACTGGCAGCGCGGACACCAGTAGGCGGGGCGGCCGTCGAGGTCCGCGGTGCGGACGGGGGTGCCGCAGCGCAGGCAGGGACGGCCGGCCCTCCCGTACACCCAGAGCCGTTCCTTCGGGGTGCGGCCGGGGCCGCGGCGGGCCGGGGCGGTGGTGGTGCGGACAGGGCGGTCGCGATTGGCTTCGAGGAGCTGCTTGGCCGTCGTGACCAGCCGGGCCGCGGTGGGGGCGGGCAGATCGCCGATGGGGAGCCAGGGGGTGGCGCGGGCCAGGAAGCAGAGCTCGGCCTGGTAGACGTTGCCGATTCCGGCGAGATTGCGCTGGTCCAGCAGGGCCTCGCCGAGAGGGCGGCCGGGGTCGGCGAGCAGATTGCGCAGGGCGGCTTCGGAGTCCCAGCCGGGGCCGAGCAGATCGGGGCCGAGATGACCGACCGCCTTCTCCTCGTCCTGGGTGCGCAGGAGTTCGAGGACGGGCAGCCGGTAGCCGACCGCGGTGTGCTCGGCGTTGCCGAGGATCGCGCGGATCTGGTGGGCGGGGCCGCCGCGCCACCGCTCGCCGACGGCGTAGACACGCCAGGCGCCGTCCATCCGGAGATGGCTGTGCAGGGTGAGACCACCCTCGACGCGGGTGAGGAGATGCTTGCCGCGCGGGACCACGTCCAGCACCTTCCGGCCGGTGAGGTCGGCAGTGGCGAACCGGGGCACGCGCAGGTCGCAGCGGGTGAGTGTGCGGTCGGCGAGCGCGGTGTGCAGACGTCCGGCCGTCTGCAGGACGGTGTCTCCTTCGGGCATGCCTCCATGATGCGGGCGGGGAGGGTACGTGAGCGGTGCCGCGCCCTCCGGCCGGACTCAGGCGCGCAGGCGCAGCCCTCTCGGTGTGGCCAGGAAACCGGCCGTCTCCAGGGTGCGGCCGAGCGGGGAGGTCAGCGAGGGTATGCCGTTGGCGCGCTCGACCGTGACCGTGCCGAGGGCCCCGGAGCGGGCGGCCCCCGCCAGTGCCCCGGCGGCCGCGAGGAGCGCGGGGTCGTCCGGGTCGGCGGGCCAGGCGAGCAGCGTCTTGCCGCCGCGCTCCATGTACATGGTCAGCTCGCCGTCGACCAGCACCACCAGGGCGCCCGCCTTGCGGCCGGGCTTGTGGGCGGCACCGTCCGGCGGCTCGGGCCAGGGCAGGGCCGCCCCGTAGGCGTTGGCCGGATCGGCGGCGGCGAGGACCAGGGCCCGGGGCGTGGCGCCCGGCTCCCGGCGGTCGAGCGCGGTGGACGTGGCGCGCAGCCGGTCCACCGCGCCGTCCATCGCGAACTGCGCCGCCCCCAGCCCCTCGACCACATAGCCCCGCCGGGCCTGCCCGTTGTCCTCGAAGGCGGACAGGACGCGGTACGTCGCGGAGAAGCCGCCCTCGACCCCTTCGGCCTGGACCGCGCCGCGGGTCACCACGCCATGGCGGTCGAGCAGCGTACGGGCCAGGGCGTGGGCGCGGTGCGTGGGATCGGGCTCGGCGGCGGGCAGCAGGGACCAGCGGCCCGAGACGGTCGGCGGGCCGGTGCGGGAGACGGGCCGGGCGGAGGCGAGCGAGCCGTACCGGCCGCGCGGGACACTGCGTCTGGCACGGTGGGCCGTCGCCCCCGCCGTACGGCCGGAGCCCAGCAGGGCGCGCAGGGGTGCGAGCGTGTCATTGGTGAGTCGGCCCGACCAGGCCAGCTCCCAGATGGCGTCGGCCAGTTGCGGATCGGTGCAGTCCGGATGAGTGGTGGCGCGGACCTGGTCGGCGATCTGCCGGAAGAACAGGCCGTATCCGCCGCTCAGGGCGGTCAGGACGGATGCGTGCAACGCGCTGAGCTCCAGCGGGTGAGGGGGCGGCAGGAGCAGCGGGGCGCTGTCGGCCGGACAGAGGGAGAGCCAGCCGTCCTTGCCGGGGAGGGCGCCCGCACCGGCCCACACGACCTCGCCGGTAGTGGTCAGTTCGTCGAGCAGCGCGGGGGTGTAGTCCGTGACCCGGCCCGGCAGGATCAGCTTCTCCAGCGCGGACGCCGGGACCGGCGCGCCCTGCAACTGCTCCACGGCACGGGCCAGTCCGTCGATTCCGCGCAGGCGGTTGCCGCCGAGGTGCTGCCACTGCGGGAGGAACCCGGCGAGGGCGGCGGGCGGGACCGGCTCCAGCTCGTGGCGGAGCGCGGCGAGCGAACGTCGGCGCAGCCGGCGCAGCACGTCGGCGTCGCACCACTCCTGGCCGATCCCGGCGGGGTGGAACTCGCCCTGGACGACCCGGCCGGTCCCGGCGAGCCGTTGCAGCGCCCCGTCGGTGACCGCGGCGCCGAGGCCGAAGCGGGCGGCGGCGCCGGTGGACGTGAACGGGCCGTGCGTCCGGGCGTAGCGGGACAGGAGGTCGCCCAGCGGGTCCTTCACGGGCTCGGTGAACGCCTCGGGGACGCCGACCGGCAGGGCGGTCCCCAGAGCGTCCCGCAGGCGGCCCGCGTCCTCGATCGCGGCCCAGTGGTCCGCCCCGCCGATCCGCACCCGGATGGCCCGGCGGGCGGTGGCCAGCTCCGGGGCCCACGACGGACGGGCGCCACGCTCCGCCAGCTCCTCGTCGGTGAGCGGGCCGAGGACCCGCAGCAGATCGGCGACGCCTTCCGCGTCCTTGATCCGGCGGTCCTCGGTCAGCCACTGGAGCTCCCGCTCCAGCTCGGTCAGCACCTCCGCGTCCAGCAGCTCGCGCAGCTCCGCCCGGCCGAGGAGTTCCGCCAGGAGGCGGGAGTCCAGGGAGAGCGCGGCGGCCCGCCGCTCGGCCAGCGGCGAGTCGCCCTCGTACAGGAACTGGGCGACGTAGCCGAACAGGAGCGAGCGGGCGAAGGGGGAGGGCTCCGGAGTGGTCACCTCGACCAGCCGGACGCGGCGCGCTTCCAGGTCGCCCATGAGTTCCGTGAGCCCGGGCACGTCGAAGACGTCCTGGAGGCATTCGCGGACCGCCTCCAGGACGATCGGGAAGGAGCCGAACTCCGAGGCGACCTGGAGCAGTTGCGCGGCGCGCTGGCGCTGCTGCCACAGCGGGGTGCGCTTCCCGGGGCTGCGGCGCGGCAGCAGCAGGGCACGGGCCGCGCACTCGCGGAACCGGGAGGCGAACAGGGCCGAGCCGCCGACCTGATCGGTGACGATCTGCTCGATGTCCCCCTTGTCGAACGTCACATCAGCGGCTCCGACCGGCGGTTGCTCGCTGTCGTACGAGAGGACCGGTGGTGGGGCCGGGGCCCCGGCCGTCTCCTGGACCGGGTCCTCGGGATCGAAGTCCAGGAGATCCAGACCCATCAGATCGGCGTCGGGCAGCCGGAGGACGATGCCGTCGTCGGCATGCATCACCTGGGCGTCCATGCCGTAGCGCTCGGCGAGGCGGGCGCCCAGCGCGAGCGCCCACGGGGCATGGACCTGCGCACCGAACGGGGAATGGACCACGACCCGCCAGTCCCCCAGCTCGTCGCGGAAACGCTCGACGAGAATGGTCCGGTCGTCCGGCACATGGCCGCAGGCGCGGCGCTGTTCGTCGAGGTACGCAAGGGTGTTGTCGGCGGCCCAGGCGTCGAGACCGGCGGCGAGCAGCCTGGCCCGGGCGTCCTCGGGCGGCAGCCCGCCGATCTCCCGGAGGAACGCCCCCAGGGCGCGCCCGAGCTCCAGCGGGCGGCCCAGCTGGTCGCCCTTCCAGAACGGCAGCCGCCCGGGCACACCGGGCGCGGGCGACACCAGGACCCGGTCGCGGGTGATGTCCTCGATCCGCCAGGAGGTGGTGCCGAGCGTGAAGACGTCACCGACCCGGGACTCGTACACCATCTCCTCGTCGAGCTCCCCGACCCGGCCGCCGCCCTTCTTGGGGTCGGCTCCGGCGAGGAAGACACCGAAGAGCCCCCGGTCGGGAATGGTCCCTCCGGAGGTGACGGCGAGCCGCTGTGCGCCCGGGCGCCCCGTGACCGTGCCGGCCACCCGGTCCCAGACCACGCGCGGGCGCAGCTCGGCGAAGGCGTCGGAGGGGTAGCGGCCGGCGAGCATGTCCAGCACCGCGGTGAAGGCGGACTCGGGCAGCGAGGCGAAGGGCGCGGCGCGGCGGACCGCCGCCAGCAGCTCGTCCACCTGCCAGGTGTCCAGGGCGACCATGGCGACCAGCTGCTGGGCCAGCACGTCCAGGGGATTGGCCGGTACACGGAGCGCCTCGATGGACCCCTCGCGCATCCGCTCGGTGACCACGGCCGACTGCACCAGATCGCCCCGGTACTTCGGGAAGACCACACCGGTGGAGACCGCACCGACCTGGTGCCCGGCCCGGCCGACCCGTTGCAGACCGGAGGCGACCGACGGCGGCGACTCCACCTGGATCACGAGATCGACCGCTCCCATGTCGATGCCCAGCTCCAGACTGGAGGTGGCGACGACGGCAGGCAGTCTGCCCGCCTTCAGATCCTCCTCCACCTGGGCGCGCTGCTCCTTGGAGACCGACCCGTGGTGGGCGCGGGCGAGCAGCGCAGGGGCGCCCTTCGCCGCACCGGACTCGGCCATGAGCTCGGCGGGGGAGTGGGACTCGGCCATCGGCTCGCCGGTCAGCCGTTCGTACGCGATCTCGTTGAGGCGGTTGCACAGCCGCTCGGCGAGGCGGCGGGAATTGGCGAAGACGATGGTGGAGCGGTGTTTCTGGACGAGATCGACGATCCGCTCCTCGACGTGGGGCCAGATCGACGGCTTGTCCGCCTGCCCCGCCTGGTCGGGGCCGGTGGCGGGGGAGCCGCCGAGCTCCCCGAGATCCTCGACCGGCACGACCACCGACAGATCGAACCGCTTGGTGGACGGCGGCTGGACGATCTCCACCCTGCGCCGGGGCGAGAGGAAGCGCGCCACCTCGTCGACCGGACGGACCGTCGCCGACAGGCCGATCCGCCGTGCGGGACGCGGCAGCAGCTCGTCGAGCCGCTCCAGCGACACGGCGAGATGGGCGCCGCGCTTCGTGCCCGCCACGGCGTGCACCTCGTCGAGGATCACCGTCTCGACACCGGACAGCGCCTCCCGGGCCGAGGAGGTCAGCATCAGGAACAGCGATTCGGGCGTGGTGATCAGGATGTCCGGCGGGCGGGTCGCCATCGAGCGGCGCTCGGCGGCCGGGGTGTCCCCGGAACGAATGCCCACCCGCACCTCCGGCTCGGGCAGCCCGAGCCGCACCGACTCCTGGCGGATCCCGGTCAGCGGCGAACGGAGGTTGCGCTCTACATCGACCGCGAGCGCCTTGAGGGGCGAGACGTACAGCACACGGCAGCGCTTCTTGGCCTCGGCCGGCGGTGGTACGGACGCCAGCGCGTCCAGCGAGGCGAGGAACGCGGCGAGGGTCTTGCCGGAGCCCGTCGGCGCGACGACCAGCACGTCCGAACCCTCGGCGATGGCGCGCCAGGCACCCTCCTGCGCGGCGGTGGGCGCGCGGAAGGCACCCGCGAACCAGCCGCGGGTCGCGGGGGAGAACGAATCGAGTGCGGAGCCGGCCATGTCCCCCATCGTGCACCCCGCCACTGACAACGGCCCCGACCGTCCTCGGCGACCCGCCCCCGCGCCGCCCACGTAACGTTCGCGTCGTGGCAGATCAGACAACATTTCCAGACGGGGACGGCGCGTCGGCCGACAGGCCGGACCCCGGCACGCCCGGCCCCGGAACCGGGCCGGACCCGGGCGGGGCGAAGCCGGACGCCGCCGTCGTCCGTGACGCGCTCGGCGTCGGCATAGCCGTCGGCCTCTCCGGCTTCGCCTTCGGTGTGACCTCGGCCGGAGCCGGACTGAGCCTGTGGCAGACCTGCGCGCTCAGCCTCGCGGTCTTCACCGGCGCCTCGCAGTTCGCGCTCGTCGGCGCGCTCGCCGCGGGCGGCAACCCGTACACGGCGGCCGCCGGGGCGTTCTTCCTCGGCGTGCGCAACTCCTTCTACGGACTGCGGCTCTCGCAGCTGCTGGCCCTCCCGAAGGCGCTCCGTCCCTTCGCCGCGCAGTGGATCATTGACGAGACGACCGCCGTGACGCTGTCGCAGCCGACCCGGCGCGCTGCCCGCATCGGCTTCACCGTCACCGGGCTGAGCCTGTACGTGCTGTGGAACCTGACCACGCTGCTGGGAGCCCTCGGCGCCGAGGCGCTCGGCGACACCGACGCCTGGGGGCTGGACGCGGCGTCGCCCGCGGTCTTCCTCGCCCTGCTCGCGCCGATGCTGAAGAGCACCACCGAACGCGTCGCCGCGGGGCTCGCGGTGCTGCTCGCGCTCGGCCTGCTGCCCGTACTGCCGGCCGGTGTCCCCGTCCTGCTGTCCGCGCTCGCCGCACCCGCCGTCCTCTTCCTCGGCGGGCGCCGCAGGAGCACCACCAGGGGGACGGTCACCGAGAAGAGGGACCGATGAACGTCTGGATCGCCATCGCGCTGACCGCGGTGGGCTGCTACCTCGCCAAACTGCTCGGGCTGCTGGTTCCCGCCGGTCTGCTGGAACGCCCGCTCACCCAGCGGCTCGCGGCGCTCCTGCCCGTGGCACTGCTGGCCGCCCTCACCGCGCAGCAGACCTTCGGAGACGGGCAGCAGCTGGCGCTGGACGCCAGGGCGGCCGGGCTCGCCGCGGCGGCCCTCGCGCTGGTGCTGCGCGCCCCCTTCCTGGTCGTGGTGGGCGCCGCCGTGGTCGTCACCGCGGGGGTACGCGCCCTCGGCTAGGACACACCCGACCGGACCGGGCAACGGGCGCCGGGGGCTCAGTCGAGGCCCCGTCCGTGGGCGCGCAGCGTCAGAAGGGCCCGGAGTGTCACCAGGGGCCGCCCCTCCAGCGCGGTCCCCGGAGCCCACTGCCGCCAGCTGACCGGCCAGCCGCCGTCCGTCTGCTGCTCGGCCGCGAGGTGGTCGAGCGAACGGGACAGCTCCTCGTCGGTGAACCAGCGCCGGGCGAGGGAGTCGGGCGTACGGGCGTAGTCGTACGGAAAGTGCTGCTCACCCGGCGCGTATCCGGCCGCGACCGGGTACTCCGCGCGCCGCCCCGGTTCGAGCACCACGAGCCGCTGCTCCCGCACCAGCCGCCCGAGCCGGTCGGCCGCCGCCTCCGCCCGTGCCCGGTCCGGGGCACCGTCCAGGAAGGCGAGGGCGGCCTCGATCTCGTACGGATGCGAGCGGTCCAGCGCCTCCACCGCGGCCCAGCAGAAGTCGGTGGCCCGGAACAGCCAGGCGTGCCACACGGCGTTGCGGTGCAGCAGGCCGACGACCGGGCCGGTGGTCAGGAGCTCCGCGGGAGGGTGGTCGACGATCGGGATGAAAGGCGCGGCGGGGTAGCCGCGCTGCGTCGGCAGCAGGGCCGGAAGCGCGCCCTCCTTGGTCGACACCTCGGTGAGGAAGCGGCAGATCCGTTCCACCCGCAGTCCGTCGCAGCGCCCGATGGAATCCAGCACATTGAGCGCGTGCGCGGTGTGCAGCGGCTGACTGACGGGTCCGCGCAGATCGGGCTCGAGCCCGTGCCCGTAGCCGCCGTCCTCGTTCAGATAGGCGGCGAGCGCGGTCTCCACGGCGTCCGCGCTGCCTTCCAGGAAGTGATGAGCGAACCGCCGCTGCTCCAGTACACGGGCCGTGAGCCAGATGAACTGCTCGGCACGATTGAGGGGACTTGTTCCGGTTCCAGCCATGGACCGACCGTAGGGCGGTAAGCGCTCTCGGCAAGACGTAGCGGCCGGGCTGCACTCTCAGGAGCGGGATACTGAGGTCATGCGGTTGACGATTTTCTGGGAACGGATGGCGGACCACTTCGGCGAGGCGTACGCCGACTCCTTCGCGCGTGATCACGTGATGGCCGAGCTCGGCGGGCAGACCGTGCACCAGGCACTGGCCTCGGGGTGGGAGACCAAGGACGTCTGGCGCGGGGTCTGTGCCGCGGTCGGTATCCCCGCCGACAGGCGCTGACCCCGGCCGGTCGGCGGCCGGACCTGTGCCGTTGCCCGGGGCGGACGGCTGTTCGTCACCGCGGTGGGTGAGACTGGGTGCGTGGCACCGACAGACGAGACAGCACAGACCCGGCCGATTTCCACCCCACCCGTCCCGCCCGCCGTGCCTTCCGCGGCGCCGGCCGGCGGGTCGGCGCGCATGCCCGCGTGGCTGCCGCGCGCCATGGTGCTCGCCCTGGCGCTCTACGCGTGCTACCGGCTCGGCAGCTGGGCGTTCGACCAGCTCATCGGGCTGCTGATCAACGTCCTGATCTCGTTCTTCCTCGCGCTCGCCATCGAACCGGCGGTGAGCCGGATGTCGGCGCGCGGCATGCGCCGCGGCCTCGCCACCTTCCTGGTCTTCCTCGTGGTGCTGATCGCCGGGGTGGGCTTCGTCGTACTGCTCGGTTCGATGCTCGCGGGCCAGATCGTCGACATGGTCGAGGAGTTCCCGAAGTATCTGGACTCGGTGATCAACTGGGTCAACCAGAGCTTCCACACCGACCTCTCCCGGGTCGAGGTCCAGGACAGCCTGCTCCACTCCGACTGGCTGCAGAAGTACGTCCAGAACAGCGCGACCGGCGTGCTCGACATATCCACCACGGTGCTGGGCGGGCTGTTCCGGCTGCTGACGATCTCCCTGTTCTCGTTCTACTTCGCGGCCGACGGCCCCAGGCTGCGGCGGGCCCTGTGCTCCGTGCTGCCGCCCGCCCGGCAGGCGGAGGTCCTGCGGGCCTGGGAGATCGCGGTCGACAAGACCGGGGGCTACCTCTACTCGCGCGGCCTGATGGCCCTCATCTCCGGGATCGCGCACTACGTCCTGCTGGTGATCCTCGGGGTTCCCTACGCGCCCGCGCTGGCCATCTGGGTCGGGCTGGTGTCCCAGTTCATCCCCACGATCGGTACGTACCTGGCGGGTGCCCTGCCCATGCTGATCGCGTTCACCGTCGACCCGTGGTACGCGCTGTGGGTGCTCGGCTTCGTCGTGGTCTACCAGCAGTTCGAGAACTACGCCCTGCAGCCCAAACTCACCTCCAGGACCGTCGACATCCATCCCGCGGTCGCCTTCGGGTCGGTCATCGCGGGCACGGCGCTGATGGGCGCGGTGGGCGCGCTGATCGCGATCCCGGCCGTCGCCACGCTCCAGGCCTTCCTCGGCGCGTACGTGAAGCGCTACGACGTCACGGACGACCCGCGCATGCACGGCCCGGGCCGACGCGGCCGGGGTGAGTCGTTGCTCACGCGGCTGCGCCGTTCCTGGCGGGCCCCGGGAAGCGAGGAGAGCGCAGGGAACGCGCAGGGCGAGCGCTCTGCCGGGAGCCCGGAGGCTCCGGAGACCGCCTGACCGGAGAGCCCGGCGGGGCGGCGTGGTGCGCTTGACACTAAAATCGAACATCCATTCTCATGGGATTCCGGCCGGGCTTTCCCGGGCCCGACCGCGGAGTTATCCACAGGCCGGGAGGACGTCGAGGCCCATTGTCAGTGGCAGGGGTTAGCGTCTTTGACGTGAAGCGATCGACTCAAGCAAATCGGGTGGAACCCATGGCAGGAACCGACCGCGAGAAGGCGCTGGACGCCGCACTCGCACAGATTGAACGGCAATTCGGCAAGGGCGCGGTCATGCGCCTCGGTGAGCGGCCGAACGAGCCCATCGAAGTGATCCCCACCGGGTCGACCGCCCTCGACGTGGCCCTCGGCGTCGGCGGCCTGCCGCGCGGCCGAGTGGTGGAGGTGTACGGACCGGAGTCCTCCGGCAAGACGACGCTGACGCTGCACGCCGTGGCGAACGCGCAGAAGCAGGGCGGCTCGGTCGCCTTCATCGACGCTGAGCACGCCCTCGACCCCGAGTACGCGAAGAAGCTCGGCGTCGACATCGACAACCTGATCCTGTCCCAGCCGGACAACGGTGAGCAGGCCCTGGAGATCGTGGACATGCTGGTCCGCTCCGGCGCCCTCGACCTGATCGTCATCGACTCCGTCGCGGCGCTCGTGCCGCGTGCGGAGATCGAGGGCGAGATGGGTGACTCGCACGTGGGTCTGCAGGCCCGTCTGATGAGCCAGGCGCTCCGCAAGATCACCAGTGCGCTCAACCAGTCCAAGACCACCGCGATCTTCATCAACCAGCTCCGCGAGAAGATCGGTGTGATGTTCGGCTCGCCGGAGACCACGACCGGTGGCCGGGCGCTCAAGTTCTACGCCTCGGTGCGCCTCGACATCCGCCGGATCGAGACGCTGAAGGACGGCACCGACGCCGTCGGCAACCGCACCCGCGTCAAGATCGTCAAGAACAAGGTCGCGCCGCCCTTCAAGCAGGCCGAGTTCGACATCCTCTACGGCCAGGGCATCAGCCGTGAGGGCGGCCTGATCGACATGGGTGTGGAGCACGGCTTCGTCCGCAAGGCGGGAGCCTGGTACACCTACGAGGGCGATCAGCTCGGCCAGGGCAAGGAGAACGCCCGCAACTTCCTCAAGGACAACCCCGACCTCGCCAACGAGATCGAGAAGAAGATCCTGGTGAAGCTGGGCATCGGCGTCAGGCCGGAGGACGCCGAGTCCGGTGCGGACGCGACGGCCGGTGCGGCGGCTCCGGCCGACAGCGCGAAGACGGCGGCCGCTCCGGCGGGCAAGAGCAAGCCGGCCAAGACCGCGGCGGCAAAGAGCTAGGGCCTGCGCCGTGACACGTCGTACGGAGTGGCCGATCGGCGCCGGTGACCATCCCACCGGTTCCGGTTCCGGCCGCGGCGTTCCCGCAGGGCAGACGGCCGAGCCCGGGGGGGCGTACGAGCAGGCGGCCGGATTCGGCGAGGGAGCGGGCCGAGGCGTCCGCTCCCGCACCAGAAGCAGCGGCTCCCCTTCCTCGTCGAGGGCCGAGAAAGGGGAGCCGCGAGACCCGGTCGAGCAGGCACGCAACATCTGCCTGCGATTGCTCACCGGAACGCCGCGCACCCGCAAACAGCTCGCGGATGCCCTGCGCAAGCGGGAGATCCCGGACGAGGCGGCCGAGGAAGTCCTCTCCCGCTTCGAGGACGTCGGGCTGATCGATGACGCGGCGTTCGCGGACGCCTGGGTGGAGTCCCGGCACCACGGCCGGGGCCTGGCCCGCCGGGCTCTCGTTCGCGAGCTGCGTACCAAGGGGGTGGACGCCGCGGTCATCGACGAGGCCGTCGGGCAGCTGGACCACGAGCAGGAGGAGGCGACCGCCCGGGAGCTGGTCGCGCGCAAGCTGCGGTCCACCCGGGGCCTGGACCGCGAGAAGCGGCTGCGCCGCCTGGCGGGCATGCTCGCGCGCAAGGGGTACGGGGAGGGCATGGCCCTGCGCGTGGTGCGGCAGGCGCTGGAAGAGGAGGGTGAGGACACGGAGGGGCTGGACGAGCCCTTCTGACCAAACGCGCGCTCGGCCGCGAGGGGCGGTGTGGGATGCCGGGCCGAAGGGGCCGCGGGGAGCCCTGTGCGGGAGAGGCCGTGATCATTGTCCGGCGCGGGTGGCGCGGGCGATGGTGGCGTCGATCAGGGCCAGCGCGTCCGCGGCGGTTCGGCCGGGGCAGCGGTTCCAGGGACCGATCAGCCCGGTCCAGCCCTGGGCGCGGAGTTCGGTGATGAGCCAGGCGCCGGCCCGGTCCACGGTGCCGAGGGAGCCGTAGCCCAGACGGTGTGCGGTGAGGAGGGCGCCGCAGACGCACCGTGCGCCACGGGCGTTGCGGAGCCGGTACGGGGTGTTCTGCCAGCCCCACTCGGTCAGGACCTGCCGTGCGTGCGCGAGATGGACGGAGGGCCGCACGTCGGGCTGGCCGATGCGCCGCCAGGAGTGGAGCCGGTCGGGGAGGACCGCGCCGAGTCGGCCGGGCAGCGGCCGTTCGCGCGGCGGGGCCGCGGGCAGAGCGCGCACGGACTCGGCGATGAGCCGTTCGACCGGGACGGACAGCAGATCGCGCCAGTCGGTGGGGCGGTGGTCGGGCACGAGCGGCTGCACGGGGCCGGGGGAGGGCGGGGGCACGGGTTCGGGAGCCGTGAGGTCCCAGCCGTTGACGATCTGCTGCCAGACCTCGCTGTCATGGAGGCGGGCGGCGTGAGCGTCGAGCTGGTCGGGGGTGAGCGGGCAGGCGGGGGCGGGGGGCGGCATGGGCACGTGGTCTCCGTCATGTCGGTCCTTGGCGTCGAGGTGAATGTCGGCCGGGTACGGGGATCGCTCCACCGGAGCGAGGCGTTCGGGTGTGTCGGCGCGGATCAGGGGGAACGGCCGACGGCAAATGGGGGTAGGCGCCGAGCGGCCGGGCTCCGTACGCGAC
>NZ_JBHJQP010000205.1:0-13725 GCF_042262625.1 Streptomyces sp. NPDC056347
CGCCCGGACGGCGCGTACGTCGTCCGGGCGGACCCGTGTCCCGGGAGCGGGACTCAGTCCCGGGCCACGCCCAGCACCCGCGCCTCCAGATACTCCTGCGGCTCCTTGTACTGGCTCACGTCCGCCGGGTTGTAGCGAGGGGTCTGCCGCGACCAGTCGAGATTGCCGCGCATCCAGCTCTGCATGCCGTCCAGGTACGGCCTGAGCATCCAGGACAGCTGCGGGTAGGCCGCGAGCAGCTCGGACTCGGCGGTGAGGAAGCGCTCCGTCTCCGTCGTGATCTCCGCGCAGACGTGCTCCAGCGCCTGTCGCTCGCCGTAGCCGCGGTGGTGCCGGACCAGGTGGACGAGGTTGTGGATCTCGCCGAGCACCTGCTCCTTCTCGTACGAGTACACGTCATTGGCCCAGCACACGACGTTGCACGAGGCTTCCAGCGCGGTGATGAACCGGGGATCGTTGTGGATCGACTCGGGCGCCTCGATTCCGGCCACGATCTCTATCAGGTCCATGCAGACATGTATCGCCCCGGTGTGACGCCGTTTGGCGATGTAGGTCTCCTCGGACGGCACCGTGCCCGAGGCCCGGTTGCCCGCCTCCCAGGTGGTCGTCGTCGTGAGGTAGGTGGTCAGGTGCCAGCCGAAGCGGGTGCGCCAGTGCGGGGCGGCCATCGGCGTCGTGCGTTCCCACAGATCGGCCAGGGCGGTCACGGCGGCGGGCAGCTCTCCCTCGGGCAGCGTGCCCGGGGTGTCGCTCCGGATGACGTCCCGCATCAGCTCGACCACGTCCCGTACCCGCTCCGGGCTGCGGCCGAGGTGGCCGTCGTCGAGCTGGTCGTCGACGAGAAAGAGCCAGACGAACCAGTCCGCGACCAGGTCGAGGTTCTTGGCGTCGGCGGTCGGGTACACCATGCCGACGAACGCTCCGAAGTCGGCCTGGACGAAGCGGGCCCTGGCCGAATCACGGTGCACCAGACCCGTGTCGCGGGTCCATTCCTCCAGGTGGATCCTGGTGTGCGGCACGTTCGGGTTGGTGAGCTGGGGGAACGGGCAGTAGATGTCCGGCAGTTCGCTCTCCACGAGTGGGTCGTGATCCTCTCCGGTCGTACGAATGACGGAAGTTGAAGCTCTTCCGGCTGCTCCTCCGGGGTGTTGGCGATACCCGCGGGACCTGCGAATTTGAAGCTACCGGACCTCTCGTCACCAGGTCCAGGTCAGATGATCGGGAATGATACGAGCGCCCTTCGGGTAAGGTCCGCGGGCAAGGCGGGGTCACCCGCCCGGGACTCCCGCCGGACCTCTTTCGGAGGAACGCACGAACGCGGGTGTCTTTTGTTGTGCCTTCGAGGACGCGACCTGCTCGGATTCGTGTGAAAAAATTAGTCTTATGCGTTTTCTTGAGCCCGGTACCGGTCGTTACACAGAGTCCCCCTCGGTCCCCTACGACCTCACGTACGACGACGTCTTCATGGTCCCGGGCCGTTCGGCAGTCGGTTCCCGCCAGGGTGTCGACCTCTCCTCGCCCGACGGCACCGGCACCACCATCCCGCTTGTCGTGGCGAACATGACGGCCATCGCGGGCCGCCGGATGGCCGAGACCGTCGCCCGGCGCGGCGGGCTCGTCGTCATCCCCCAGGACATCCCGATCGAGGTCGTCACCGACGTCATCGCCTGGGTGAAGTCGCGGCACCTGGTGCTCGACACCCCGATCGTGCTGGCTCCCGGCCAGACGGTCGCCGACGCCCTGTCGCTGCTGCCCAAGCGCGCGCACGGCGCGGGCGTCGTCGTCGACGACGAGCGGCGGCCCGTCGGCGTGGTCACCGAGCACGACCTGGCCGGTGTCGACCGCTTCACCCAGCTCACCGAGGTCATGTCCAGGGACCTGGTGCTGATCGACGCGGACATAGACCCGCGCGACGCGTTCAACAAGCTGGACGGCGCCAACCGCAAGCTCGCCCCCGCGGTCGACGCCGACGGCCGGCTCGTCGGCATCCTCACCCGCAGGGCCGCGCTGCGGGCCACCCTGTACACCCCCGCCACCGACGCCGAGGGACGACTGCGGATCGCCGCCGCCGTCGGGATCAACGGCGACGTCGCGGGCAAGGCCAAGCAGCTGCTGGACGCGGGCGTCGACACGCTCGTCGTGGACACCGCGCACGGCCACCAGGAATCCATGATCAACGCGGTCCGGGCGGTCCGCGCGCTCGACCCCGCGGTCCCGATCGTGGCGGGCAACATCGTCGCCGCCGAGGGCGTGCGCGACCTCATCGAGGCGGGTGCCGACATCATCAAGGTGGGCGTCGGCCCCGGTGCCATGTGCACCACCCGGATGATGACCGGCGTCGGGCGGCCGCAGTTCTCGGCCGTTCTGGAGTGTGCCGCCGAGGCGAAGAAGTACGGCAAGCACGTCTGGGCCGACGGCGGCGTGCGCCACCCGCGCGATGTCGCCATGGCACTCGCCGCGGGCGCGTCCAACGTGATGATCGGCTCCTGGTTCGCCGGTACGTACGAGTCGCCCGGTGACCTCCAGCAGTCCGCCGACGGCCGCTTCTACAAGGAGTCCTTCGGCATGGCGTCCGCGCGCGCCGTCAAGAACCGCACCTCGGACGAGTCCGCCTACGACCGGGCCCGCAAGGCGCTCTTCGAGGAGGGCATCTCCACCTCCCGGATGTTCCTCGACCCGGCCCGGCCCGGCGTTGAGGACCTGATCGACTCGATCATCGCGGGCGTCCGCTCCTCCTGCACCTACGCCGGCGCGGCCTCCCTCGCGGAGTTCGCCGAGAAGGCGGTCGTCGGGGTGCAGAGCGCCGCCGGATACGCCGAGGGCAAGCCGCTGCACGCCAGCTGGAGTTGATCCTCCCCGCCATCCGATTCCGCTGCCCCGCCCGGTCGTTCGTACCCGGCGGGGCAGTGGTTTCTCCGGGTCCGAACGCTCCGTCCCGGAGGATGTCCGGATCGAGGCCGGGGCGGCCGGGCTATCACCGTCAACCCCATTGAAATGTAAGTAACATGAACCCCACTCAGTTGCCCATTCCTCTGTGGTAAGGGATCTCATGTCCTTCTTCATCGACCTGGCCCAGCAGTACATCGACGGAGAGTGGAGGCCGGGCAAGGGGTCCTGGGACATCATCGACTTCAATCCGTACAACGGCGAGAAGCTCGCCTCGATCACCGTCGCGACGGCCGAGGAGATCGACCAGGCGTACCGCTGCGCCGAGCAGGCCCAGCGGGCCTGGGGCGAGACCAACCCGTACGCCCGGCGGACGGTGCTGGAGCGGGCGCTGCGCATCGTCGAGGAGCGCGAGTCGGAGATCAGCGACGCGATCGTCGCGGAGCTGGGCGGAACCCGGCTGAAGGCCGCCTTCGAGCTGCACCTCGCCAAGGAGTTCCTGCGCGAGTCGGTCCAGCTGGCGCTGCGGCCCACCGGACAGATCCTGCCCTCGCCGACCGAGGGCAAGGAGAACCGCGTCTACCGGGTGCCGGTCGGCGTCGTGGGCGTCATCAGCCCCTTCAACTTCCCGTTCCTGCTCTCGCTGAAGTCGGTCGCCCCCGCCCTGGCGCTCGGCAACGCGGTGGTGCTCAAGCCGCACCAGAACACCCCGGTCTGCGGCGGCACGCTGGTGGCGAAGGTGTTCGAGGAGGCCGGGCTGCCCGCCGGGCTGCTGAACGTCGTGGTCACCGACATCGCCGAGATCGGCGACGCCCTGCTGGAGCACCCGGTGCCGCAGGTCATCTCCTTCACCGGCTCCGACAAGGTGGGGCGGCACGTCGCCACGGTCTGCGCGTCCCACCTCAAGAGCGCCGTCTTGGAGCTCGGCGGCAACAGCGCGCTGATCGTCCTGGACGACGCCGATCTGGACTACGCCGTGGACGCGGCCGTCTTCAGCCGGTTCGTGCACCAGGGCCAGGTCTGCATGGCCGCCAACCGCATCCTGGTCGACCGGTCGGTGGAGAAGGAGTTCACCGAGAAGTTCGTCGCCAAGGTCGCGTCCCTGCCGGTCGGCGACCCGGCCGACCCGGCCACCGTGATCGGCCCGCTGATCAACTCCTCGCAGGCCGAGGCCGTCTCCACGCTCGTCGAGCAGACCGTGGCCGCCGGCGCGACGGCGCTGCTGCACGGCCGGACCGAGGGCAATCTGGTGAGCCCGTCCGTGCTGACCGGTCTGGCCGCCGACTCGCCCGTACTCTCCCAGGAGATCTTCGGGCCGGTCGCCCTGCTGGTGCCCTTCGACGGCGAGGACGAGGCCGTACGGATCGCCAACGACACCCCGTACGGCCTCAGCGGCGCGGTGCACACCGGCGACATCGAGCGCGGTGTCCGGGTCGGCCGGCGCATCCACACCGGCATGATCCACATCAACGACGGCACGGTCCACGATGAGCCGATCGTTCCCTTCGGCGGCGAGAAGAGCTCCGGCCTCGGCCGCCTCAACGGCGACGCCATGATCGAGGCCTTCACCACGCAGAAGTGGATCTCGGTGCAGCACGGCCGCTCGGGCTTCCCCTTCTGACCGGTCCTGACCGGTGACGGTCGCGCCCGGCGGGGCGCGGCCGTGGTCTACTTCGGGGGCGGCCCGCGCCGCCCCCGAGAACCGGCCATCGCAGAGAAGTGAACCGCCCGACGTGCGCCTGAACGACCTCGACGAACGCATCGTCCACGCCCTCGCCGAAGACGCCCGGCGGTCCTACGCGGACATCGGCGCGATGATCGGACTGTCCGCCCCCGCCGTGAAACGCCGCGTGGACCGGCTGCGCGCCGAGGGCGCCATCACGGGCTTCACGGTCCGGGTGGACCCGGCGGCGCTGGGCTGGGAGACCGAGGGCTTCATCGAGATCTACTGCAGCCGCAACACCTCTCCGGAAGCGATCAGGCTGGGGCTGGCGCGCTACCCGGAGATCGCCTCGGCGTCCACGGTGACCGGCGAGGCCGACGCGATCGTGCAGGTCTTCGCCGCGGACATGCGCCACTTCGAACAGGTCCTGGAACGGATCGCGGGCGAGCCGTACGTGGAGCGGACCAAATCGGTCCTGGTGCTGTCGCCGCTGCTGCGGCGCTACTCCGCGGGCGCTCCCGAGCAGGCGAAGAGCGCCGGGCCGGTGTGAGACCCAGGTCACGCTCGTGGCCTGCGAGGACGCCGTGCGCAATGAATCGCCGCGCAGGGCCCCCGACACGCAATGGATCGACGGTGGACGCGCAACGCTCGCGCCTTGTCCGGTGCGATCGGCGAACCGTACGGTCGATACGTCCCCGCCCGCCCGTATCGCCCGAGGTCAGCCATGCCGCCGTTGCGCACCGCCCTGCTCCAGAGTTCCGGACGCCCCGGGCGGGTCGAGCGGAACATCGAGGCCCTCGACGCGGCCGCCCGGCGGGCGTCCCAGGCCGGTGCCCGGCTGCTGGTCTGCCCCGAACTCTTCCTGACCGGTTACGCGATCGGCGCCGATGTGCCGCTGCTGGCCGAGCCCGCCGACGGCCCGTCCGCCGGCAGGATCGCCGAGATCGCCGCACGGCACGGACTCGCCGTCCTGTACGGCTACCCGGAGCGCGCGGACGAGAAGCTCTTCAACTCCGCCCGGCTGATCGGCCCGGACGGTGCGGCGCTCGCTAACTACCGGAAGACCCACCTCTTCGGGGACTTCGAGCAGAAGTGGTTCACCCCGGGCAGGCAGCCCGTGGTCCAGGCCGAACTGGACGGCGTCCGCGTCGGCATCCTGATCTGCTACGACGTCGAGTTCCCGGAGAACGTCCGCGCCCACGCGCTGGCCGGAACCGATCTGCTGCTGGTGCCCACCGCGCTGATGCACCCCTTCCCGTTCGTCGCCGAGTCCCTGGTGCCGGTCCGCGCCTTCGAGAGCCAGATGTACGTGGCGTACGTCAACCGGACCGGCCAGGAAGGCGCGTACGAGTTCGTCGGGCTGAGCTGCCTGGCGGGCCCCGACGGCACCGCCCGGGTCCGGGCCGGGCGCGGGGAGGAACTCGTCGTCGGCGAGGTGGACCCCGCGTTCCTGCGCGCCTCGCGCGCCGCCAACCCGTATCTGCGCGACCGCCGCCCCGGCCTCTACCGCTCGCTCGTCTGAGCCCGCCCCCGTCGCATCACCCCTCTCATCCGCGCAAGGAGTCCGTACCCCATGACGTCCACGGTGCCCAACGCCGTCCAGCACACCGACGCCACCGAGCCGATCACCATGTTCGGACCGGACTTCCCCTACGCGTACGACGACTTCCTGGCCCATCCCGCGGGCATCGGGCAGATACCCGCGACCGCGCACGGCACCGAGGTCGCCGTCATCGGCGGCGGACTCTCCGGCATCGTCGCCGCCTACGAGCTCATGAAGATGGGCCTCAGGCCCGTCGTCTACGAGGCGGACCGGATCGGCGGACGGCTGCGCACCGTCGGCTTCGAGGGCTGCGATGCGGACCTCACCGCGGAGATGGGCGCGATGCGCTTCCCGCCGTCCTCCACCGCGCTCCAGCACTACATCGACCTGGTCGGCCTGGAGACCAGGCCGTTCCCCAACCCGCTCGCCGAAGCCACCCCGTCGACCGTCGTCGACCTCAAGGGGGAGTCGCACTACGCGCGGACCATCGACGACCTGCCGCAGGTCTACCGCGATGTGATGGACGCCTGGAACCGCTGCCTGGAGGAGGGCGCGGACTTCTCCGACATGAACCGCGCGATGCGCGAGCGCGACGTACCGCGCATCCGGGAGATCTGGTCCGAGCTGGTCCGCAAGCTCGACAACCAGACCTTCTACGGCTTCCTCTGCGACTCGGAGGCCTTCACGTCCTTCCGGCACCGGGAGATCTTCGGCCAGGTCGGCTTCGGCACCGGCGGCTGGGACACCGACTTCCCCAACTCCATCCTGGAGATCCTCCGCGTCGTCTACACCGAGGCCGACGACCACCACCGGGGCATCGTCGGCGGCAGCCAGCAGCTCCCGACGCGGCTCTGGGAACGCGAACCGCGCAAGATGGTCCACTGGCCGCTGGGCACGTCGCTCTCCTCGCTGCACGACGGTGAGCCGCGGGGCGCCGTGACCCGGCTGCACCGCACCGCCGGGAACCGGATCACCGTCACCGATGCCACCGGCGACATCCGTACCTTCCCGGCCGCGATCTTCACCGGCCAGTCCTGGCTGCTGCTCTCCAAGATCGACTGCGACGACGCGCTCTTCCCGATCGACCACTGGACGGCGATGGAGCGCACCCACTACATGGAGTCGTCCAAGCTGTTCGTCCCGGTCGACCGCCCGTTCTGGCTGGACAGGGACCCGGCCACCGGGCGCGACACCATGTCCATGACGCTCACCGACCGGATGACCCGGGGCACCTACCTGCTGGACGACGGACCCGACCGGCCCGCCGTCATCTGCCTCTCCTACACCTGGTGCGACGACAGCCTGAAGTGGCTGCCGCTCTCCCCGAACGAGCGCATGGAGGTCATGCTCAAGTCGCTCGGCGAGATCTATCCGGGCGTCGACATCAGGAAGCACGTCATCGGCAATCCGGTGACGGTCTCCTGGGAGAACGAGCCCTGGTTCATGGGCGCGTTCAAGGCCAACCTGCCCGGCCACTACCGCTACCAGCGGCGGCTGTTCACCCACTTCATGCAGGACCGGCTGCCCGCCGACCGGCGGGGCCTGTTCCTCGCCGGGGACGACATCTCCTGGACGGCGGGCTGGGCCGAGGGCGCCGTGCAGACCGCGCTCAACGCCGTCTGGGGCGTGATGACCCAGTTCGGCGGCGCGACCGACCCGACGAACCCCGGCCCCGGCGACGTCTTCGACGACATCGCCCCGGTCGAGCTCCCCGAGGACTGAGGCCGGCCCGCGGCTACGCGGGCCGGCAGACGCTGCGCTGGCGGCCCAGGCCGGAGATCTCGACCTCCATCACATCGTCCGGGCCCAGATAGGGGAAGCGGCCGGACAGCGCCACACCCTGCGGGGTACCGGTGTTGATGACGTCGCCGGGCTCCAGCACCAGGTACTGCGACAGGTGGTGCACCAGATGCGCCACGCCGAAGATCATGTCCGCGGTGCCGGAGTCCTGCCGGGGCTCGCCGTTGACGTAGCTGCGCAGCCGCAGGGCCTGCGGGTCGCCGACCTCGTCGGCCGTCACCAGCACCGGGCCCAGCGGGTTGAACGTGGCGCAGCTCTTGCCCTTGGACCACTGGCCGCCCGACTCCTCCAGCTGGAAGGCCCGTTCGGAGACGTCGTTGCTGACGGCGTAGCCGGCGATGTGCGCGGCGGCGTCGGCGGGGGAGTCCAGGTAGGAGGCACGGCGGCCGATGACCACGGCCAGCTCCACCTCCCAGTCCGTCTTCTTCGAACCGCGCGGGATCAGCACGTCGTCGTACGGGCCGACCACGGTGTTCGGCGACTTGTAGAAGAGGATCGGCTGCTCGGGCGGTTCGGCACCGGACTCGGCGGCGTGCGCCGCGTAGTTCTGGCCGATGCAGAGCAGTGCGGAGGGGCGGGCCACCGGGGCACCGATCCGCTCGCCGGTGATGTCGGTCTCCGGGAGCGCCGACACGTCGGGCACCAGGCGAGGGTCGTCCGCGAGGGCGGCGAGGAACGCGCCGTCGATGTCGCCGGTGATGCCGGACAGGTCGTAGTGGCGGCCTTCGGGGCCGACGAGGACCGGGCGCTCGTGGCCGGGCTCGCCGACACGCATCAGTCGCATGAAGGGGTTCTCCTGACGGGTACGGGGGGTGAGGGGCGATCAGCGGTCAGTGGAGGCGGGCGAGGGCGTCGGCGGTGACCGCGTGGAGCGGGGGCCGTCCGGACAGCAGCCGCAGCACCTCGTCGGCGGCGCTCGCCCCGAGCCGCCGCCGGCACTCCACGGTGCCCGCCGCCTGGTGCGGGGTGAGCAGGACGTTGGGCAGGGCCCGGAAGGGGTGGTCCACCGGCAGCGGCTCCGCGTCGAACACGTCGATCGCCGCGTCCAGACGGCCTGTCGCCAGCTCGGCCAGCAGCGCCTCCTCGTCGACCAGCCACGACCGGGCGGTGTTCACCAGCCCGGCCCCGTCCGGCATCAGCGCCAGCTGCCCGGCGCCGAGCATCCGGTGGGTCGCCTCGGTGACCGGGGCGTGCACGGCCACGATCCGGCTGCGCCGCAGCAGGGTCTCCAGGGGCACCGGCTCCACCCCGAGCTCCCGGGCGTCCGTCTCCGAGAGGTACGGGTCGGTGACGGACACCCGCGCCCCCATGGCCCGCGCCAGGGCGATGTAGGCGCGGCCGGTGCGGGAGGCGCCGATCACCCCGATGCCGCTGCCGTGCATCTCGTGGCGCGGCGGGGCCTCGCCCGCCGCATCCCACTCGGCCCCGCCGCGCAGGGCGTGGTCGAAACGGTGGACCCGGTGGAGCAGTGCGAGGGTGAAGGCCAGCGCCACTTCGGCGACTGGGCGGGCCATCGCGTCCCCGGCCTGGGTGACCAGGACGCCCCGATCGAACACCTCCTCGGTGACGTAGGGGGCGACCGCCGAGCCGGTGTGCGCCACCAGCTCCAGCCGGTCGGCCGACGCCAGGAGTCCGGCGTCCACCTTCGGCGCCCCCCAGGCGGTGATCAGCGCGCGGGCCCCGGGCAGCGCGGCCGCGACCGCCGCCCGGTCGCGGTGGTCGTCCGGCACCACCAGGTCCGCCGCCCGGCCCAGCTCCGCCCACACCTCGGCGGTGAACAGCTGGGCCCGCAGGCCCGGCGGCACGGCGACGACCACCCGGGGGCGGCCGGAGGGGTCAGGAGAGCCAGTCATCGAGGTGCTCCGCGACGAAGGCGTCGTCAGTCAGCCAGGGGTAGGCCGCGGCCACTCTGCTGATCTCCTCGGCCTGCCCGGGGGAGAGCGTCTCGGCCGGGTCCAGGCACCGGATGTTCGCCAGCAGGCCCTGGCGGCGCAGCACCTCGTGGACCCCGGCGATGCAGCCGCGGAACGCGCCGCGTACGTCGAAGACCGCGCTGTTGGCGTCGGTCAGCTCGGGGCGCCGGGCCAGGCAGCGGACCATCGCCGCGTGGTCCCCGCCGCGCGCCCGGCGCACGTCCTCCAGGAGCGTCACCGCGGAGCCGGTCCACACCGCCCACTGCCCCAGCAGCCCGCCCGCGAACCAGCGCGGCGCGCCGCCCGCCGTCTCGTACGGGGTGAGCAGGTCGCCGATGATGTCGTCGTCGTTGCCGGTGTACAGCGCCACCTCGGCGGCCCGGTCCGCGGCGGCCACGGCCCGGATCACGTCGGCGGTGCGGTAGCGGTCGAACGGGGCGATCTTCACCGCGACCGTGTTCGGCAGATCGGTGAACGAGGACCAGAAGCGCGGCGACAGGTACCGGCCGCCGACGGCCTCCTGGAGGTAGAAGCCGATCACCGGCAGCACCTCGCCGACCGCCCGGGCCCGCTCCAGCAGGCCCTTCTCGTCGGCGCCGGGCACGGCCGGGCTGAGCAGCACGGCGTCGTACCCCAGCCCGGCCGCGGTCTCGGCCTCCGCCACCGCCTGCGCGGTGTAGCCGCAGGCCCCGGCGACCTTGACGAACGGCCGGCCGGCCTCGGCGTCGATCGTCTCGGCGGCCAGTTCCAGCACCGGCCGGAACAGGCCGACCGAGGGCTCGCGGATCTCGAACTGGGTGGTGTGTACGGCGACGGCGGCGCCGCCCGCGCCGGAGGCCAGGTAGTAGCGGGTCAGCGCACGCTGGCGGCGCTCGTCGAAGGAGCCGTCGTCGTGCAGGGCGAGCGGGTGCGCGGGGATCACCGCGCCCTGGGCGAGGGCGTCGAGGGCGGGGGTCCGCACAGGGGAGGGAGTGGACATGGGGTGGATCAGAACCTTCCGTCACGGACCTGGAACTTGGTGGGCTTGCCGGAGAGCGGCAGCCCGCGGCGCAGCCAGTCGGCCTGCCACTCGACGAGGGTGCGCAGCGTCACGTCCGGGTAGCCGAACAGGGCGTGGCAGCGGCTCGCGTCGGAGAGCAGCGCGGTCGGCGCCTCCTGGCCGGCGAGGACGGGCTCGGTGCCGAACTCCTCGCCGAACCACTGGGCGAGGCGGCGCACGGAGGCGGTCTCCGGGCCGGTGAGGTTGAGGGTGAACGCCTCGCCGTCGGTGGCGTGCAGCAGCGAGCGCAGGGCGACCTCGTTGGCGTACCCCTGCCACACCACGTTGGCGTGCCCGGTGGTCACGTCGACGGGCTCGCCGGTGTGCACCCGGTGCGCGATGTCGGCGAGGACGCCGTAGCGCAGGTCGACCGCGTAGTTGAGCCGGATGTTGGCGACCCGGGTGCCCCGGGTCAGTGCCGCGTGGCCGAAGATCCGTTCCCGGCCCAGGCACGACATGGCGTACTCGCCGACCGGGCCGACCGGGTCGGACTCGGTGCAGCCGCCGGAGGCGACCGGCACCAGCGGGTAGACGTTGCCGGTGGAGAACGCGGCGATCCGCGCGTCCGACCAGCGGCGCGCCACCCGGTCCGGCATGGCGGCGTTGACCGCCCAGGCGTGCGAGGGCGCCCCGGCGGAGCCGAACTTGGCGCCGACCATGAAGACGACGTTCCCGGCGTCGGGCAGCGCGGCCAGGTCGGCGGCCGGGTCCATCAGGTCGAAGGCCACGGTGGTGACCCCGGCGGCCTCCAGCTCCTCGGCGGCGGACCGGTCCGACCAGCGGGAGACCGCGTACACGGTCACGTCCGCGCGGCCCGCGGCGTCCAGCGCGCGCCGGGCCAGCCGGCAGAGGCTGGGGCCCATCTTGCCGCCCGCGCCGAGCACCAGTAGATCGCCTTCGAGGCGGCCGAGGTCGGCGACGAGCGCGGGGGAGGGGGTGGCGAGCCGCTCTTCGAGCGCGGCCTCATCGGTGAACATGTGTGGCTATCCCTTGATTCCGGACGCGGTGACGCCCTCGGTGAAGTAGCGCTGGCCCACCATGTACGCGGCGAAGATGGGCACGAACGCGATGACGGAGCCGGAGAGCACCACATTGAGCGGCACGTTCTGCTGCTGGAGCGAGGCGATGCCGACGGTGAGGGTGCGCATGTCGGTGGACTGGCCGATGACCAGCGGCCACAGGAAGTCGTTCCAGTGCCACAGGAAGACGAAGACGCCGAGGGTGGCGAGGATCGGCTTCAGCAGCGGCAGCACGATCCGGTAGAAGATCTGCCACTCGTTGCAGCCGTCGAGCCGGGCCGCCTCGAACAGCTCGTCCGGCAGCCCCTGGATGAACTGCCGCATCAGGAACACCGCCTGGGCGTTGGCCAGGGTCGGCACGATCAGACCCCAGTACGTGTCCACGCCGCCCAGCTTCGCGATCATCGCGAAGGTCGGGATCATCGTGACGTGGTACGGGACCATCACCATCGACAGGAACGACCAGAACATCGTCTCCCGGCCCGGGAAGCGCTTCTTGGCGAAGGCGTACCCGGCGAGCGAGGCGAGCAGCAGCACGCCGACGACCGAGACGACCGAGTAGAGCAGCGTGTTGACCAGCCAGCGCGGTACGTCCTGGGCGTTCATGACGGTGTCGTACGCCTCGCCGCTGAGCGGCCACGGCAGCAGGCTGCCGGGGAACTCGACCGCCGCGGACGGCTTCAGGGAGAGCACGACCATCGCGTAGAACGGGAAGACCGTGACGATCGCGGCCACCGTCAGCAGCACGGCGCGCCCGATCCGTCCGGCCCGGGTGGGCCGCATGCCGTGCGGGACGGTCTCCCGGTCGGCGAGCTTGCGCAGTCTGCGTTCGGCGCGGCGGGCGGCCCGGTCCTTCGGAGCCGGGGCCGGTGCGGCGGGCGGGGCCTTCGGAGTGGCGGGTGCTGCGGTCATGGTCACTGGTCCTTCCCGATCACGAGCCGCTGGACCACGGCGACCACCACGGTCAGCGCGAAGAGCGCGACGCCGATGGCGGAGGCGTAACCCAGGTCGAAGTACTTGAAGCCCGCGTCGTAGAGCTGGAAGACGAGCGTGTAGCTGGCGTTGGCGGGGCCGCCGCCGGTCATCGTGTACACCGCGTCGAAGACCTGGAACGAGGCCGTCGTCTCGATCACGGCGAGGAAGAACAGCGCGGGCCTGAGCTGCGGCAGCACGATGTACCGGAACCGCTGCCAGGCCCCCGCCCCGTCGGTGAGGGCCGCCTCCTCCAGTTCCCGGGGGATGTCCTGCATCCGGGCCAGCAGGATCAGCATCCCGTAGCCGAAGCGGGACCAGACGCCCACCAGCGCGAGCGCGGGCAGCACCAGCACGTCGTCGGAGAGCCAGGAGCCCTCGGACATCCCGAACCAGCCCATCAGGGTGGACCAGGGGCCGCCGGTCGAGAAGATCCACACGAAGACGGTGGCGGCGAGCACCAGCGAGGTGACCACTGGAAGGAAGAACACCGAGCGGAAGAACTTGGCGCCGCGGAAGGCGCGGCGGGTGATCAGGGCCAGTGACACCGAGGCGATCAGCGTGCCCGGCACCGCGAGCACCGTGTAGAGCACGGTGACCTTCAGTGCCTGCCAGAACAGCGGGTCGTCCCAGAGCCGGGTGAAGTTGTCCAGCCCGATGAAGCTGCCGCCCCCGGTGAGGGTGTAGTCGGTGAAGCTCATCAGCACCCCGGCGATGCCCGGACCGAACCGGAACGCCAGGAACAGCAGGAAGCAGGGGAGGACGAAGAGCAGGCCGATCCGGGCCTCGCGGCGCGCCTGCGGCCCGCTGCGACGGCCCCGGCGGGTGGGTTCCGCGACGACTGCCACGGGGATCTCCTTGCGGTACGGGGGAATTGCGGGGGTCGGGGT
>NZ_JBHJQP010000206.1:0-13632 GCF_042262625.1 Streptomyces sp. NPDC056347
GCCCCGCCGGCCGGGTTCTGCCTTTAACACCTCTAAAAAACCCCGGCGCCCGCGCGGGGGGGGCGCGGGGCCCTCGCCGTGTCGTCGATGCCGTACGGGGAAACGCTGCGTGTACGGTTCAGCCGACCGCGGGGTCCCCCTTGGTGTAGGAGAGCCGCTCGACCTGGCCCGGCTGGAACTTGTCCTCGACCTTCTTGCCGTTGACGAAGAGTTCGATCGAGCCCGCGTCGCCGAGGACGAGGTCGACCCGCTCCTGGTCCTGGAAGGTCTTGGTCTGGCCCTGGAGGAGCAGGCCGTCGAAGAGCAGCCGCCCGTTGTGGTCCTTGGCGGAGATCCAGCTCTTTCCCTGGCTGGCGTCGAGCCGCACCGTCACCTTGTCCCTGGGGGCGGCCGCGATGGCGCTGTCGGAGGGGGCGGGCTTGGGGTCGACGGGCTTGTGGGTCTTCGGCGCGGGGGTCTTCGTATCGGGCGTCGACCCTTCCGCGAGCTGGGTGGACCCGGTGGTGTCGTCGCCGCCCTTCAGGGCGGTGAAGCCGACGAAACCGACGACGGCGACGATCGCCGCGACCATGGCCGCCGTCCAGTTCGGACGACGGGGTTCGGAACGGATGCGTTCGGCTTCGAACAGCGGGGCCGCGGGTGTGGGCGCGGGCCGGCCGCCGTGTTCCGCGTCGTACTGCGCGACCAGCCGGTCCGCGTCGAGGCCGACGGCACGCGCGAGAGTACGGACATGGCCGCGGGCGTACACGTCGCCGCCGCAGCGGGAGAAGTCGTCCTCCTCGATCGCGTGCACGATGGGGATGCGCACCCGGGTGGACGAGCTGATCTCTTCGACCGTGAGACCTGCGGCGATACGAGCCTGCTGAAGCGCTCGACCGATCGAAGGCCGGTCGTCTTCGGGGGAGTTGCCGATGGACACGGGGGCGCCTTTCGAGCGTGAGCCACCTGCTGGGTGTTCAGTCTAGGGGGGTGACGAAAGGGTGGGGCAACCGGGAGGAGGGCCTTTGTCCTCCATCGGACTCGAACACCGTCCGATTCCCCGGACCGTCCCGGGAGGACAATTCTGCCGCCCCTCCCTCCTGGTTGACGTACGACCCGGCCAAAGGGTTGCCCGTACTTCACCTACGGGGCGGATCCCCCGCGGATGACGGCCAGCACCCCGTCCAGTTCGTCGGGTTTCACGAGGACGTCCCGGGCCTTCGAACCCTCGCTCGGTCCGACGATGTTCCGGGACTCCATCAGGTCCATCAGCCGGCCGGCCTTGGCGAAGCCGACCCGGAGCTTGCGCTGGAGCATCGAGGTGGATCCGAACTGCGTGGAGACGACCAGTTCGGCGGCCTGGCAGAGCAGGTCCAGGTCGTCGCCGATCTCCTCGTCGATCTCCTTCTTCTTGGCGGTGCCGACCACCACGTCGTCGCGGAAGACCGGTGCCATCTGGTCCTTGCAGTGCTGGACGACGGCCGCGACCTCCTCCTCGGTGACGAAGGCGCCCTGCATACGGGTGGGCTTGTTCGCCCCCATCGGCAGGAACAGGCCGTCGCCCTTGCCGATGAGCTTCTCGGCGCCGGGCTGATCGAGGATGACCCGGCTGTCGGCCAGCGAAGAGGTCGCGAAGGCGAGCCGGGAGGGCACGTTCGCCTTGATCAGGCCGGTGACGACGTCGACCGAGGGCCGCTGCGTCGCGAGCACCAGGTGGATACCGGCGGCGCGGGCCAGTTGGGTGATCCGCACGATGGCGTCCTCCACATCGCGCGGGGCCACCATCATCAGGTCGGCGAGCTCATCGACGATCACCAGCAGGTACGGATACGGGGAGAGCTCCCGTTCGCTGCCCTCGGGCGGCTTGACCTTGCCCTTGCGGACGGCTTGGTTGAAGTCGTCGATGTGCCGGTACCCGAACGCGGCGAGGTCGTCGTAGCGCAGGTCCATCTCGCGCACGACCCACTGGAGCGCCTCCGCGGCGCGCTTCGGGTTGGTGATGATCGGCGTGATCAGGTGCGGGATGCCCTCGTACGCGGTCAGCTCGACGCGCTTGGGGTCGACCAGCACCATCCGGACGTCCTCCGGGGTCGCCCGCACCATGATCGAGGTGATCAGGCAGTTGATGCAGGAGGACTTGCCGGAACCGGTCGCACCGGCCACCAGCACGTGCGGCATCTTCGCCAGGTTGGCCATCACGTAGCCGCCCTCGACGTCCTTGCCGAGCGCGACCAGCATCGGATGGTCGTCCTCCGCCGCGTCCGCGAGGCGCAGCACGTCGCCGAGGTTGACCATCTCGCGGTCCGTGTTCGGGATCTCGATGCCGACCGCGGACTTTCCGGGGATCGGGGAGATGATCCGTACGTCGGGGCTGGCGACGGCGTACGCGATGTTCTTGGCGAGCGCGGTGATCCGCTCGACCTTCACCGCGGGGCCGAGCTCCACCTCGTACCGCGTGACCGTCGGCCCGCGGGTGAAGCCCGTGACGGCGGCGTCGACCTTGAACTCGGTGAAGACGTTGGTCAGCGCGGCGACGATGGTGTCGTTGGCGGCGCTGCGGGTCTTGCCCGGGCCGCCGCGCTCCAGGAGGTCGAGCGAGGGCAGCGCATAGGTGATGTCGCCGGAGAGCTGGAGCTGCTCGGCGCGGGCGGGCAGCGGCTGGGACTGCGAGTCCGGCACGCTCTTGGTCAGGTCGGGCACGCTGCCCGAGGGAACCGCCGCCTTCTCCGGCCGGCCGCCCTTGCCGCCGCCGGAGCCGGATTCGGCCTCCCTGGCGCCCGGCACCGGTGTGCCCCTGCGGTCGCGCTCGACCGCCACGCCCTGGGTGAGGTCGGCGACGATCGGCGAGGGCGGCATGCCGTTGAGCACCGCCCCGTCGAGAGCGGCTGCCGCGGCGGCCGCCACATCCACCGCGTCCATGGTGCGGTTCATCGCGGGCTGCACGGAGGGCCTGCGCGGCCGTCGGCGCTTGGAGAGCGCCTCTGCCTCGGCCTGCTCCGGGTCGTGGTCGGCGGCTGTCTCGGAGCGGCGTGCCGGGGAGCGGCGGGAGCGCTCGGGCAGCGACTCGCGCCACTGATCCTCGTAGCGCTCGTCGTCGTTCCCCTCGCCCCCCTCGGGGTCGTACTCCGGGTGGAGGACGCCCAGCTTCGTGCCGAGCAGCCGCAGCCGCTGCGGGATCGCGTTGACCGGCGTCGCGGTGACGACGAGCAGCCCGAAGACGGTGAGCAGAAGCAGCAGTGGTACGGCGAGCACCTCGCCCATCGTGTACACGAGCGGCTTGGAGGCCCCCCAGCCGATGAGCCCGCCCGCGTTCTGCATCGCTGTGGTGCCGTCCTCACGGCCGGGCGATCCGCACGCGATGTGGACCTGGCCGAGCACTCCGACGACCAGCGCGGAGAGCCCGATCACGATGCGGCCGTTGGCCTCGGGCTTCTCGGGATGGCGGATCAGCCGTACGGCGATGGCACCGAGCAGTATCGGTACGAGGAGGTCGAGCCGGCCGAAGGCCCCGGTGACGAGCATCTCCACGAGGTCGCCCACGGGCCCGCGCAGGTTCGACCAGGTGCCCGCGGCGACGATCAGCGCGAGTCCCAGGAGCAGCAGCGCGAGGCCGTCCTTGCGATGCGCCGGGTCGAGCCCCTTGGCGCCGCGCCCGATGCCGCGGAACGTCGCGCCGACGGCGTGCGCCGTGCCGAGCCAGACGGCGCGTGCCAGGCGGTACACACCGCTGGTGGGCGAGGGGGCGGGTTTGGGCGGCGGCGCCTTCTTGGCGGGAGTCTTCTTCGCGGGCGCGGTCTTCTTCGCTGCGGTCTTCTTGGCGGGCGCGGCTTTCCTGGCCGGCCCCGCGCTACGGCCGACGCTCTTCGCGGTGCCCGCCGTGCCCTGGGAACCCTTGCCGGACGTACGTGAGGCCATGGTGCCGAGGTTACCGGTGTTGATGGCTGTTAACACGCGCGACCATCGCTTCACCCGTCCGTGTCGCTGCGCGGAGGACGTGAACTGACGCCCGTTCACCGTCGGCCGCCGCTCCTCCGGCGTACCGAACAGCGTTGGACGGCGCGGAGTTGGACCCGTGGCCCGGGCAACCGCCCGCCCCCGGCCGGGAATCGCACGGCCCGGAGGGCTCCGGCGCCGCGGCGGCGGCGTTACGAGGGCAGCGCGGCGGCGCTGCTGCCGGTGCCGGGCTCCAGGGCGTCGAGCGCCCGGCGCAGCCCGGTCAGCTTGCGCTCCAGATGGGCGGCGGTCGCCACGGCGGCGGCGTCCGCCGACTCGTCGTCGAGCTGCTTGGAGAGCGCCTCGGCCTGCTCCTCGACGGCCGCGAGCCGCGCCGAGAGCTCGGCGAGCAGCCCCGCGGGCTCCTTCTCGCGGCCCGGGTCGTCCGCGTCCCCCTCCAGCTGGAGGCGCAGGAGCGCCGCCTGCTCGCGCAGCTTGCAGTTCTTCATGTACAGCTCGACGAAGACCGAGACCTTGGCCCGCAGCACCCACGGGTCGAACGGCTTCGAGATGTAGTCCACCGCGCCGGCCGCGTAACCCCGGAAGGTGTGGTGCGGGCCGTGGTTGATCGCGGTGAGGAAGATGATCGGGATGTCCCGCGTCCGCTCCCGCCGCTTGATGTGCGCGGCGGTCTCGAAACCGTCCATGCCCGGCATCTGGACGTCCAGCAGAATGACCGCGAAATCGTCCGTGAGCAGCGCTTTGAGCGCTTCCTCCCCTGACGATGCCCGTACCAGGGTCTGATCGAGCGCAGAGAGGATGGCCTCCAGCGCCAGCAGATTCTCCGGCCGGTCATCGACCAGGAGGATCTTGGCCTTCTGCACCATGGCCCGTCCTCCTCGCCCCGGAAATGCACCGGGCGCCGCCCCAGGGGACGACTCCCTTGCGCCGTCCGTCCTTGTGCCGGTCATGGTAGCCGCACCCCGCCCGTCGCCACACCCTGTCACCGCGATGTCACTGTGCACACAGCAGAAACGCGGTGGGGGACCAGAAGGTTCCCCGTACAGCGCCTTCCTACACCCCTGCGGACATAGTCGATCAGCAACTCATCGTGATTCGCTCGACAAATGATCACTTCTCATGCATCCACTGCTCCATTACGGAAAGAAGATGATCAGGATCGACGGGCTTGGTGACATAGTCGGAAGCACCGGATTCGATCGCCTTCTCCCGGTCCCCCTTCATCGCCTTCGCCGTCAGTGCGACGATCGGCAGCCCGGCGAACTGCGGCATCCGGCGGATCGCCGTCGTCGTGGCGTAGCCGTCCATCTCCGGCATCATGATGTCCATCAGGACGACCGCCACGTCGTCGTGCTGCTCCAGGACCTCGATCCCGACCCGGCCGTTCTCCGCGTACAGCACCGTGAGCCCGTGCTGTTCCAGCACGCTGGTGAGCGCGAAGACATTGCGGATGTCGTCGTCGACGATGAGCACCTTCTCGCCGCGGAACCGGAACGTCCGGCGAACCTCGGGCTCCTCCTGCGCCGCGAGCGCCCACGGCTCCTGCGGCGCCGACGGTGCACTGCTCCGGGACGGGAGCGCGGGCCGCCGCTCCGCGCCCTCCAGGCTCTTGCGACGGCGCCGCATCAGCCCGGAGACACCGGCCGCCCCCGGCGTCGGGGCCACCGGCTCCACGGCCGGACCACCCTCGGGCAGCAGCCCCTCCTCGACACCGGAGCCGGACACCTCACCGGCCCCGGCCTGCGGGTAGCCCTGCTGCGGCAACTCCCTGGGGTGCAGCGGCAGATACAGCGTGAACGTCGATCCGCGGCCGGGCTCGCTCGCCGCGTGGATCTCGCCGCCCAGCAGCCGGGCGATCTCCCGGCTGATGGACAGCCCGAGCCCCGTACCGCCGTACTTGCGGCTGGTCGTGCCGTCCGCCTGCTTGAACGCCTCGAAGATCACCAGCATCTTGCTGGACGCGATTCCGATTCCGGTGTCGGTGACCGAGAACGCGATCAGATCCGCGCTCGCGTCACGCAGCGAGCCGGCCTCCAGGAGCTGCTCGCGGATGGCGTTCGGCACGTCCTCGTTCGCGAGCCGGATGACCAGCTCCACCGCCCCGCTGTCGGTGAACTTCACCGCGTTGGAGAGCAGATTCCGCAGCACCTGCAACAGTCGCTGCTCGTCCGTACGCAAGGTCGCGGGCAGTTCCGGCGATACCCGTACGGAGAAATCGAGCCCCTTCTCCGCGGTGAGCGGCCGGAATGTCGCCTCCACGTAGTCCACCAGCTGGACCAGCGCGATCCGGGTCAGGCTGACGTCCATCTTCCCCGCCTCGACCTTCGTCAGGTCGAGAATGTCGTTGATCAGCTGGAGCAGATCGGAACCGGCTCCATGGATCGTCTCGGCGAATTCCACCTGCTTCGGCGAGAGATTGCCCTCGGCATTGTCCGCGAGCAGCTTCGCCAGGATGAGCAGCGAGTTCAGCGGCGTACGCAACTCGTGCGACATATTGGCCAGGAACTCGGACTTGTAGCGCATCGAGACCGCGAGCTGTTCGGCGCGCTCCTCCAGGACCTGCCGGGCCTCCTCGATCTCGGTGTTCTTGACCTCGATGTCGCGGTTCTGCTGGGCCAGCAGTTCGGCCTTCTCCTCCAGTTCCGCGTTCGAGGCCTGAAGCGCCTTCTGCCGGTTCTCCAACTCCTGGGAACGGTCCCGCAATTGCACGGCCAGCTCCTGGGACTGCTCGAGGAGCTTCTCGGTCTTCGTATTGACGCTGATGGTGTTGACGCTCGTCGCGATCATTTCGGCGAGCTGGTTGAGGAAGTCCCGCTGAATGTGGGTGAACGGCTGGAACGACGCCAGCTCGATCACACCGAGGACCTTCCCCTCGAAGAGCACCGGCAGCACGATCACATGCGCGGGCGGCGCCTCCCCGAGGCCGGAGGAGATCTTCAGGTAACCCGGCGGCACGTTGTCCACCTGGATGGTGCGCTTCTCCTCGGCCGCCGTGCCGATCAGCGTCTCGCCCGGCCGGAAGGACGTCGGCATCGAGCCCGCCGAATAGCCGTAGCTGCCCCGCATGCAGAGCTCGTACGAGCCCTCCTCGTCGCTGTCCGCGCCCACCCCGGTCTCCCCGGTCGGCATGGCCAGGAAGAACGCGCCGTGCTGCGCGGAGACGACCGGGGTCAGCTCGCTCATGATCAGCGAGGCCACGTCGTCCAGGTCGCGGCGGCCCTGCATCAGACCGGAGATCCGGGCGAGGTTGCCCTTGAGCCAGTCCTGTTCCTTGTTGGTCGCCGTGGTGTCGCGCAGGTTGGCGATCATGGTGTTGATGTTGTCCTGGAGGGCCTGGATCTCACCGGCCGAGTCCACGTCGATCTTCAGATTGAGATCGCCCCGGGTCACCGCGGTGGCCACGGCCGCGATGGCGCGCACCTGACGGGTGAGGTTGCCGGCCATCTCGTTGACCGACTCGGTCAGATCGCGCCAGGTGCCGTCGACGTCCCTGACCCGTGCCTGGCCGCCCAGCTGTCCTTCCGTACCCACCTCACGGGCCACCCGGGTCACCTGCTCGGCGAAGCTCGACAGCTGGTCGACCATCGTGTTGATGGTGTTCTTCAGCTCCAGGATCTCGCCCCGGGCGTCGATGTCGATCTTCTTGGTCAGGTCGCCCTTGGCGATGGCGGTGGTGACCGCGGCGATCTGGCGCACCTGACCGGTCAGGTTGGACGCCATCGAGTTCACCGACTCGGTCAGGTCCTTCCACGTCCCGGAGACCCCGGGCACCCGCGCCTGGCCGCCCAGTTCGCCCTCCGTACCCACCTCGCGGGCGACCCGGGTCACCTCGTCGGCGAACGACGACAGCGTCGTCACCATCGTGTTGACGGTGTCCGCGAGTTCGGCGACCTCGCCGCGCGCTTCGACCGTGACCTTCTTCCGCAGATCACCGTTGGCGACCGCCGAGGAGACCCGGGAGATGTTCCGCACCTGACTGGTCAGGTTGTTGGCCATCAGGTTGACGTTGTCGCTCAGGTCCTTCCAGATGCCCGTCGCGCCCGGCACCCGCGCCTGACCGCCGAGGATGCCTTCCGTGCCCACCTCGCGGGCGACCCGCGTCACCTCGTCTGCGAAGTTGAGCAACTGGTCGACCATGGTGTTGACGGTCGTGACCAGTTCGAGGATCTCGCCCCGGGCGTCGACGGTGATCTTCTTGGAAAGGTCTCCGTTGGCGACCGCGGTGGTGACCTCGGCGATGTTGCGGACCTGGATGGTCAGGTTGTTGGCCATGCGGTTGACGGACTGGGTCAGGTCCTTCCACGTACCGGACACGCCCTGCACTTCGGCCTGACCGCCGAGAATGCCCTCCGTACCCACCTCACGGGCGACCCGGGTCACCTGTTCCGCGAAGTTCGACAGCTGGTCGACCATCGTGTTGATGGTGTTCTTCAGCTCCAGGATCTCCCCCCGGGCATCCACGTCGATCTTCTGCGACAGGTCACCGCGCGCCACCGCCGTGGCAACCTGCGCGATGTTACGGACCTGAGCGGTCAGATTGCCCGCCATCCCGTTCACCGAATCGGTCAGATCACGCCACACCCCGGCGACGCCGGGTACCTGGGCCTGTCCGCCGAGCCGCCCGTCGGTGCCGACCTCGCGGGCGACCCTGGTGACCTGCTCGGCGAAGGCGGAGAGCTGGTCGACCATGGTGTTGATGGTGTTCTTCAGCTCCAGGATCTCCCCCCGGGCATCCACGTCGATCTTCTGCGACAGGTCGCCCTGCGCCACCGCCGTGGTCACCTGGGCGATCTGGCGGACCTGGGACGTCAGGTTCCCGGCCATGAAGTTGACGGAGTCGGTGAGCTCCTTCCAAGTGCCCGAGACCCCGGGCACCCGCGCCTGGCCGCCGAGTCGTCCCTCCGTACCCACGTCACGCGCCATCCGCGTCACCTGGTCGGCGAAGCTCGACAGCTGGGCCACCATCGTGTTGACGGTGTTCTTCAGCTCCAGCATCTCCCCCGCGACATCCACGGTGACCTTCTGCGACAAGTCACCATTGGCCACCGCGGTCGTCACCTGCGCGATGTCCCGCACCTGCCCCGTGAGGTTGCGGAACGCCGCGTTCACCGAGTCGGTCAGGTCCTTCCAGGTCCCCGCCGCCCCCGGCACCTCGGCCTGGCCGCCGAGCCGGCCCTCGACACCGACCTCGCGGGCCACCCGGGTCACTTCCGAACCGAAGGCCTGAAGCTGGGCCACCATCGTGTTGACGGTGTTCTTCAGCTCCAGCATCTCCCCCGCGACATCCACGGTGACCTTCTGCGACAAGTCACCGTTGGCCACCGCCGTGGTCACCTGCGCGATGTCCCGCACCTGCGTCGTCAGGTTTCGGAAGACCGTGTTCACCGAGTCGGTCAGGTCCTTCCAGGTCCCCGCCGCCCCCGGCACCTTCGCCTGGCCGCCCAGCCGGCCCTGCCCGCCGACCTCGCTGGCCACCCGGGTCACCTCGTCGGCGAAGAGCCGCAGGGTGTCGGTCATCTGGTTGATGGTCTCGGCCAGCTGCGCGACCTCGCCACGGGCGCTCACGGTGACCTTCTGGGACAGGTCGCCATTGGCGACCGCCGTGGTCACCTCCGCGATCCCACGCACCTGGGAGGTGAGGTTCCCCGCCATCGTGTTGACGGAATCGGTCAGGTCCTTCCACACCCCGGCCACACCGGGCACCTCGGCCTGACCGCCGAGCTCGCCCTCCGTACCCACCTCGCGGGCGACCCGGGTCACCTCGGAGGAGAACGACGACAGCTGGTCGACCATCGTGTTCACGGTGTTCTTCAGCTGGAGCATCTCGCCGGCCACATGGACGGTGACCTTCCGCGACAGGTCGCCCTTGGCGACCGCCGTCGTCACCAGCGCGATGTCCCGCACCTGAGCGGTGAGCCGGTACGCCATGGTGTTCACGGAGTCCGTGAGGTCCTTCCAGGACCCGGACATCCCGCGCACCTGGGCCTGACCGCCCAGCTTGCCCTCGGTACCCACCTCGACCGCGACCCGGGTCACCTGCTCGGTGAACGCCGACAGCTGGTCGACCAGGCTGTTGACCGTACGGGCGACCTTCAGGAACTCGCCGCGCAGCGGCCGCACCGTTTCGTCGGAGGTGTGCGAGCGCAGTTCCATCCGCTGTTCGAGATCACCGTCGGCCACCGCCGACAGCACCCGCCCGACCTCCGAGACCGGGCGGGCCAGATCGTCGACCAGCTCGTTGGACGCGTCGATCGCGGCGGCCCAGGAGCCCTCGCAGGCGCCCGTCTCCAGCCGCTCGGTGAGCTTGCCCTCGCGTCCCACCACCCGCCGGACCCGGGCCAGCTCACCGGTGAGGTGCAGATTCCGGTCCGCGACTTCGTTGAAGACCGCAGCGATCTCCGCCATCACACCGTCGCCCGAGACGGTCAGACGCCTGCGGAAATTCCCGTCGCGCATCGCCACCAGCCCCGCCAGCAGTCTGTTGAGCGCTGCCGCGTCGACATCGATGGTTCCATTGCGCTGTTTCTTCACGGACTGTCCGCCTTTTGTGCGCGTGCTCTTGCCCCGCGCCGCCACGCCAGACTCCACCGTGTCCCTCCCGCAGGGGTTGACCGTATCGCTCGGGCCGTATCTGGGAGCTTGCCCAGTTCTTGCTTTGGCTCACCGCCACAGCCCACCGTCGACGGGTGACCATGGGGACGTCAAATCGTTGAAACGTACCAGGCGCGTCGTCGCGGGAGCGCAACCTCCGGGGGTTGCCCCGCATCCTCCCGCCGAGAAGCCCACACTTGTCCGGCCACAGGTCCGTTCCTGTTCGCTCCTGCTCGAAGTCGCCCCTCGTGTATCCCGCACCGAGAACGAGCGTCTAGCCTGGCAGGCGTATCGAAGCGGCGAGAAACGGGCACAGGACTCGGGGAAGCGACGAGACACCATATGGGGAGTGCTGTGATCACCGCGCGTGCGGCCGCCACCTTCGACCCGGCCGGCCGCTCCGTTGCGACCGCCCGCGCCTTCGTGCGTGACACCCTCCAGGGGTGGGGCTACACCGATGTCGTCGACGACGCGGTCGTCCTCACCAGCGAGCTGGTGACCAACGCCGTGATCCACGCGGGCACCGCCGCGGACGTCCTCTGTCTGCGCACCGAGGACGGAGTCCGCATCGAGGTCTCCGACCACTATCCGGAGCGTGAGGTCCCGCTCCAGAGCACCGGCCTGGAATTCGGCAGCCCGGACCGTGAGAACGGTCGCGGGCTGCTGCTCTGCGCGGCACTCGCCACCCGGTGGGGCGTCGAGTACTCACCCACCCGCAAACACGTCTGGTTCCAGCTCGACCTCCCGGAACGCCCGGTCGGTATCCGGTCCGCGGGCCCGCAGCTCCCCGTGGGACTCCTGCCGGTCGCCGACGAGCGCGTACGGGTGGCGGTCGTCCAGATCGACAGCACCGGCTCCATCGCCGCCTGGAACGAGGACGCCACGTTCCTTTTCGGCCATACCGCCGAGCAGGTCGACGGAAAACAGTTCACGGACTTCACCGCCTGGCCGCAGACGCCAGGCACCAACACGGGTATCGCCGATGCTCTCCAGCTCTCGCGCTGGGAGGGCAGCTACGGAATCCGCGACGTCGACGGCCGGATCGTTCCCGTCTACGCCTCGCACCTCAGGGTCCGTGACACGCAGGGCGATCCGTCGACGGTCTGCCTGCTCGTGCGTGACTACGAGCGTGCCGTGCTCCAGTCACCGCCCCGCACCCCGGTGTCCGACGCAGCTGCGGAGAGCGGCAAGGCCGACCCGTTCGAGATCTTCATCGGCTCCCCCGCCCCCGACGACCTCGACGGCCTGCTTCAGCGCACGGCCGAACGGGCCCGCGACATGCTCGACGCCGACGCGGCCTTCCTGCTCCTGGCCACGGACGACGAGACGGAGCTGGAGGTACGGGCCACCACGGGCCTGCCCTCCGCCCGCCAGCGATTCGCCCGCGTCCCGGTGGAGGCCGGCACCGGACGGTACGGCTCCGCCCGGATGCCCGCGGTCCACGAGGACCTCGACAACGTCCCGGGCGCCGTCCCGCTGCTCGCCGGAACGGGCATGCGTTCCGTCGTCACCGTCCCACTGAAGGTCGAGGGGCGGCTCACGGGCTCCCTGGGGGTCGCCGCCGAGGCGGCCGGCCGCTACACGAACGAGGAGGCCCTGCGCCTCCAGTTCGCCGCCGACCGGATCGCGCTCGCCGTGGAGTCGGCCCGCCTGGGCGAGCTGGAGCGGCTCCGCCGTGGCTCGCTGTCCTTCCTCGTCGAAGCCTCCGACCTGCTCGCCGGAACCCTCGACCGGGACCAGACGCTGGCTCTGATGGCCCAGATGACGGTCCCCACCCTGGCCACCTGGTGCGCCGTCTACACGATCGCCGACCAGGCCTCGGACCCGTACCTCTCCTACGTGCTGCACGAGGACGAGGACCTCATCGACGACCTCAAGGCCCTCCTCTCCCGGATCGCCCCGCCGGAACCCGTACCGGCGCCCGGCGTCCGGGTCTGGACGGCCCCGTCCGAGGCCGCGCACCAGGCGGCACTGCGCAGTTCGATGCGCACCCTGGGCCTCGGCGAGAACGGCCGGCTCGGCGAACCGGGCAGGCTCGGCCCCGCCGTGCGTACAACACTGGCCACCGCGGCCGCCGTGGGCGGTGAGACGGTCGTGCTGCCGCTGGTGGCCCGCAACCGTGTCATCGGCATGCTGACGCTCGGCAAACCGTCCGGCGACCACTTCCGCCAGGAGATCCTGGAACTGGCCGAGGACCTCTCCCGCCGTGCCGCGCTGGCTCTCGACAACGCCCGCCTCTACTCGGAACGCATGGCGATCAGCCAGTCCCTCCAGCGCAGTCTGCTGCCGCCGGGACTGCCCGAGATCCCCAATGTGGAGATCGAGGTCATCTACCGGGCAGCCGGCGAGGGCAACGAGGTCGGCGGCGACTTCTACGACGTCTTCCCCATCCGCGACGGCGCCTACGGCTTCGCCATCGGTGACGTGTGCGGTACGGGCCCGCAGGCCGCAGCCGTCACTGGCCTCGCACGGCACGCGCTGCGCCTGCTGGCCCGCGAGGGCTTCGGCGGGCCGGCCGTCCTGGAGCGCCTCAACGCCGCCATCCTGGACGAGGGTTCCCGAAGCCGCTTCCTGACCCTCCTGTACGGCGAGCTGTGGCCACAGGAGGACGGCAGTGCCCTGCTGAAGGTGGTCTGTGCGGGACACCCGCTGCCGCTGCGCCTGCGCCAGGACGGCTCCGTAGAGGCCGCCGCCGAACCGCAGCCTCTGCTCGGCGTCATCGAGGACCTCGAACTGTACGAGCAGACCGTCACCCTCGCCCCCGGTGACGTCCTCCTGTGTGTCACCGACGGCATCACCGAACGGCGTGAAGGCACTCGCATGCTGGGCGACGACGGCCTGGCGGAAGTGCTGACGACCTGTACCGGCCTCACAGCGGGTGCGGTGGCCGCGCGCATCCTGCGGGCTGTGGAGCGCTTCGCCGCCGAGCCGGCCTCGGACGACATGGCCATCCTCGCCATGCGCGTGCCGGAACCGCCCACGGTGTAGTCCGTGATCCGAGCATCAACGAGAAAGGCCCCCGCCGTTTGGCGGGGGCCTTTCCTTTTTCTATTGAGCCCCAATGCGGAATCGAACCGCAGACCTTCTCCTTACCATGGAGACGCTCTA
>NZ_JBHJQP010000207.1:0-13536 GCF_042262625.1 Streptomyces sp. NPDC056347
CCCCTCCGCAGCACGCGGAGGGGGGCGGCCCCGTTTTCCGTACGGTGTCCCGTGCCGGGTGCGCCGCCGTGGAATGCGATCGTGGACCGGCGGGTTGACCCTGCGACGGCACAAGCGGCACCAGCACGGAAAGAGCGGGAACCACCATGGGCGAGCTGATCCTGATCCGGCACGGCGAGACGGAATGGTCGCGGTCCGGGCAGCACACGAGCCACACCGACCTGCCGCTGACCCCCCTCGGGGAACGGCAGGCCCGCGCACTGGCACCGCTGCTGGCCGGGCGGAACATCGCCCTCACCCTGGTCAGCCCCGCCGCACGCGCCCGGCGCACCGCCGAGCTCGCCGGACTGACCGGCCCGGTCATCACCCCCGAGCTGCACGAATGGGACTACGGCGGCTACGAGGGGGTGACCACCGACGAGATCCACCGCACCCGCCCCGACTGGAACCTGTGGACCGACGGGGTCGCCGCCGGACCCGCGGACCACCCCGGCGAGACGCCCGCCGAGGTGGGCGCCCGTGCCGACGAGGTGCTGGCGAAGGTCGCCGCGGCGGCCGCCGGACGGGCCGCGGACGAGGACATCGCGCTGGTCGCGCACTCCCACTTCCTGCGCGTGCTCACCGCCCGCTACCTCGGCCTCACCCCGGCCGGGGGCACCCTCTTCCAGCTCGCCACGGGGGCGGTCTCGCGGCTCGGCACCGAGCACGGCAAGCCGGTGATCAAGGCCCTGAATGTGACATGGCCCGAGAGCCTGCTCCCGAAGGCAGAGCCGGAGACCGCCCCTGGGCCGTGACCCGCCGGGTCACGGCCGGATCAGGAGATCAACTCCACCTCCGCCAGCCGTCCTTCGCCCGCGAACACCAGGCGGTAGTGCGCGTACCGGCCCGGTGCGCGCACCGAGAACACCCGGGTCTGCCGGTCCCAGGCGAAGGACTCGCCCGACCGCCGGTCCAGGTCCGTCCACGCCACGCCGTCCGACGAGCCCTGGAGCACCCAGCCGGACGGAGCCCTCGCGGCCCCGTCCGAGGTCAGGGTGTACCGCACGGCGTCGGCCGCCGAGCCGACCGGCAGCTCGACCGTGCCGACCGGGGCGGCGGTGGCCGAGGTGTCGTCGAAGAGCGGACCCCCGCCCTTCAGCACGTCCCCCGGGGGCGAGGGCACCTTGTCGTCCCTGGTGATCGAGACCGGCGCCGCGTCCTTTCCGGTGCCCCAGGACGAGGGCTCCGGGCCCATCGCGAAGTCCAGCACACCGCCCTTCGCCAGCAGCCCGTGCGGCAGCGAAGTGGCGGTCCACTTCCTGCCGTCGACCCGCAGCCCCTGCACGTAGAGGTTCTCCGCGCTGTTCGCCGGGGCCCTGACGACCAGGTCCCGGCCGTTCTCCAGATGGACCGTGGCCTTCGTGAAGAGCGGGGAGCCGACCGCGTACTCACCGGCGCCCATCACCAGCGGGTAGAAGCCGAGCGCGGAAAAGAGGTACCAGGCCGACTGCTCGCCGTTGTCCTCGTCGCCGTGGTAGCCCTGCCCGATCGCGCTGCCCGTGTAGAGCCTGCCCAGGACCTCGCGGACCTTCTCCTGGGTCTTCCAGGGCTGCCCGGCCGCGTCGTACATGTAGGTCACGTGGTGGGCGACCTGGTTGCTGTGGCCGTACTGCCCCATCCGTACGTCGCGTGCCTCGGTCATCTCGTGGATGACCCCGCCGTACGAGCCGACGAACTCCGGACCGGCCGTCTCCGGGGTGGCGAAGTACGTGTCGAGCTTCTTCGCGAGGCCGGCCCGGCCGCCGTAGAGGTTCGCCAGACCGCGGCTGTCCTGCGGGGCGGTGAAGGCGTAGCCCCAGCCGTTGGTCTCCGTGTAGTCGTAGCCCCAGACCCGGGGGTCGTACTTCTCCGCGGGCAGCCGCCACTCTCCTCCGGCGTTCCTGCCCTGGAAGAATCCGGCCCTGTCGTCGAAGAGCCGGACGTAGTTGCGGGCGCGGTCGAGGAAGTACGCGGACTCTTCCTTGTACCGCGACTTTCCGGTCTTTTTGTACAGGGCCTCGCCCATCCGCGCGATGCCGTAGTCGTTGAGGTAGCCCTCCAGCGACCAGGACAGGCCCTCGTGCGTCGAGGTGTCCGCGTAGCCGGTGAACGGGGAGGTCGCCATGCCCTTGCGGCCGACGCCCGAGGAGGGCGGGACCACCGTGGCGTTCTTCAGCGCCGCCTCGTACGCCGCCTCCGCGTCGAACTTCACCCCCTTGACGTAGGCGTCGGCGAACGCGACGTCCGAGGAGGTGCCGGTCATCAGGTCCGCGTAGCCGGGTGAGGACCAGCGGGAGATCCAGCCGCCGTCCTTGTACTGCTGGACGAAGCCGTCCACCATCTCGCCGGCCCTGCCCGGGGTGAGCAGGGAGTACGCCGGCCAGGTCGTTCGGTAGGTGTCCCAGAAGCCGTTGTTGACGTACACCGTGCCGTCGACGATCTTCGCGCCGGTGTGCGTCGGGGTGTCGGGGCCGGTCCTCGGCGAGAAGGGGCTGGCGTACCTGTCCTTGCCGTCCACCCGCTCGTGGCCCGAGTTCGGGTACAGGTACAGCCGGTACAGGCTGGAGTAGAGCGTGGTCAGCTGGTCGGCGCTCGCCCCCTCGACCTCCACCTTGCCCAGGATGCCGTCCCACGCCCGCTGCGCCCGGTCCGCGACCCGGGCGAAGGAGCGGTCGGCGGGGATCTCCGCGGCCAGGTTCCGCTTCGCCTGGTCGACGCCGATCAGCGAGGTCGCCAGGCGCAGGTTGACCGTGCGGTCCTTGCCGGCGTCGAAGCGGAGGTAGCCCGTCACCTTCTCGCCACCGCCGCCCGGCAGCATGCCGCTCGCGGTGACCGGGGCGTCGAAGACCCCGTACACGAAGAGCCGGGTGGCGCCGGTCGAGCCGCCGCTCTTCACGTCGGAGAAGGCGGTGAAGGAACGGGTGGCGGGGTCGAGGGTGAGGCCGCCGTCGTCGGTGACGTTGTCGAACACGACGCTCGCGTCGTCGCCGGGGTAGCTGAAGCGCATCCGGGCCGCGTGGTCGGTCGGGGTCATCTCGGCCTCGAGCCCGTTGTCGAAGGTCACGCCGTAGTAGTGCGGTCGCGCTGTCTCGTTCTCGTGGCGGAAGGGGAGCGCCCGTGCGGTGCGGGAGGCGTCCGGGGTGCCGGCGGCCGTGGACGGCATCAGCTGGAAGGTCTGCCGGTCGCCCATCCAGGGGCTCGGCTCATGACTGGCGCTGAACGCCTGAAGAGTCGGCAGGTTGTCGTCGTTGTTGCCGCGGGCGTAGTCGTAGAGCCAGCTCGTGGAGGCTGCGTTGGTGACCGGTGTCCAGAAGTTGAAGCCATTCGGTACGGCGGTGGCGGGGAAGGTGTTGCCCCGCGAGAAGGAGCCGCTGGAGTTGGTGCCGCGGACCGTCGAGGCGTAGTCGGACAGATGTGCCCGGCGCTTCTCGGGCGTCTTCGGAGCGATCACGATGTCGTCGATCCAGCCCTGGAACTTCGCCGGTCCCCGGGGCGAGTCGTACGCCACCAGGACGCGGTCCACGGTCTTTCCCGCCGCGACCGCGCCGACCGACGCCTCCACCTCGTTCCACTGGTTGACGTAGAGCCGTTCGGCGGCGGCCTGGCCCCGCGGGGTCAGCGGGCCGCCATTGCTGTCGGTGGCGCCCAGGTCGCTCAGATACGTGCCGTCCGTGAACGCCAGGTCGACGGCCACATGCGTCGACGGGTAGGCGAGATCGGTCTCGCCCATCTGCGGATAGACCAGATAGGACAGCGAGGTGTCACGGGTGACAGCCGTGTTCACGTCGAAGACCTTGTTGTACGAGTACGCCCGGCCGTCCGCCCGGTGCGTACCGGCGTACCGCAGTGCCCGCTTCCCGGTGAAGCCCGCACCGGCCTTCGCGGTCGGGGAGCCGGAGGGGCCGCGGTCGGGCAGGCTGCGCATGTCCGCGGGGGCCGGGGGCGAGGCGTCACCGTTCGAGAGTTGGACGTCGGCGAGCTGAGTGGCGTCCGTGGCGCCGTTGTTCGCCGTGATCCGGAGACGGAAGTGCCGGTACGCGGTGTCAGGTGTGAATTGGTACGACTTCGTCTGGAACCGCTCGGTGAAGGTCTCGCCGCTCCGGGAGTCGAGGTCCTGCCACTCCTGCCCGTCGGAGGAACCCTGCAGCACCCAGTCCCTCGGATCACGTTCGGCGTGGTCATTGGCCGAAGTCAGTGCATACGTAACGACTTTGACCGGTTCGTCGAGATCGAACTCGATCCAGCCGGATGGTGCGAAGGTGAGCCATTTCGTACCGGACTCGCCGTCGACCAGATTCTCCTTCACCTCCCCGCCGCCGGCGTTCTCGCCGCTGGCGCGGACGTCTGTCACCTTGTCGGTGACATTGCCCGGAATTCCTGTGGAGAAGCCGCCGTCGACGCCCGATGACCGCTTCTTTCCGTCGGAGCCCTCTTCTACCGTGTTGCGCCAGTCCGGCTGCCTTTCATCCGCTTCGAAGGACGAACGGAACGTCCGTTCCGCCGAAGGGATTTGGGTCCTTTCGGCCGCTCCGGCCGGCTGGGCGGCAGCCATGGCGGGGGCGGTCAGGACCAGGGCGAGCGAGGCCGCGATCAGTGCGGCGGTACGGCCGTGTCTCGTGCGGGAACCATGTCGGGGCTTCATGCCGAGCCGATCCTCCCGGGGGGAAGTGCACCTGGACAACGTTGTCAGAGAGATGCGCAAGGTCCAGTAGGAAGCCAAGGGCCGGGGCGTGTCAAGGGTGTTGGATGTGAATGCCGGGCCCTGCCGGCCGGAATGCGGAAAACGTTGCGCCGGAACCGGGAGGGTGCGGGGGGCATGTATCCGCGAGGTCTCAACTCGGGAAAGACTGCTGTTCAAACTCGCATTCGATCTTGCTCAGTTGGCCGTGAGTGGACTATACCTGTCGGCGTCCGCACCACCGCTCCGGCGACGCGGACGTGGGGGAGAAGGGGAGCGGTCGAGGACGGCATGACGGGTGCCTCCGACACCCGGGCTCCGAGGCACCCCACCGCACATGGCTAGCCTTAAATCAGCATCACCCAAGCGCAATTGACCGCGGTGGCGGGGCCCTTCGCCTGAGGCGAATTTTCGACGGGCGACCGGTTACACACCGCCTGAGTCCTGGAGAAGGCGAGGACTTGAGCATGGGATCCACCTCCGCCCAGAACAACGAGGGCCTTGGCCGTCGCGATGTGATCAAGCGATCGGCCGCACTCGGCTTGATCAGCGTTCCCGCGATGGGCTTCCTGTCCGCCTGCGCGAGCGGCGACAGCGGCGGCGACAAGAAGGTCGAGAAGGGCAAGGTCACCAAGGCCAACCCGCTCGGCGTCAATGAGACGGCCCCGCTCGATGTGGTCATCTTCGACGGCGGCTTCGGTCAGCAGTACGCGATCGACGCGGAGAAGAAGTACAACGAGGCGTTCCCGAAGGCCCCGAAGGTCAAGCACACCGCGACCCAGAAGATCCAGTCGCAGCTCCAGCCCCGCTTCAACGGCGGCACCCCGCCGGACCTGATCGACAACTCCGGTGCCGAGCAGATGGACATGGGTGTCCTGGTCGGCAAGAAGCAGCTGCTCGACCTGACGCCGCTGATGGACGCCCCGTCCGTCGACGACCCGGGCAAGAAGGTCCGCGACACGCTGCGCCCCGGCGTTCTGGAGATGGGCCAGTTCGACGGCGACCCCGTCTGGATCATGTACTACGCGTACACCGTCTACGGCGTCTGGTACTCGCAGACCGCGCTCGAGAAGCTCGACGCGGAGTACCCGGAGGACTGGGACGCCATGCTCGCCCTCTGTGCGAAGGCGAAGAAGAAGGGCATCGCGGGCTGGACGTACGCTGGTAAGTACCCGTACTACCTGCCGTTCTCGCTCTACCCGTTCATCGGCAAGATCGGTGGCCGGGAGGTTCTCGACAAGATCGACAACCTGGAGCCGAACGCCTGGAAGGACCCCGCGGTCAAGGCGGCCTTCGAGGCCTACTACGAGCTGTACCAGAAGGGCTACATCCTTCAGGGCACCCCCGGTCTGACCCACATCCAGTCGCAGACCGAGTGGACCAAGGGCAAGGCGCTCTTCCTCCCGAACGGTTCGTGGGTGGAGAACGAGGCGGCGCCGACCACGCCCAAGGACTTCAAGATGATGGTCTCGGCGCCGTCCAGCCTGGACTCGTCCGACAAGCTGCCGTTCGGCACCATCTGGGCCTCCGGCGGTGAGCCCTTCATCGTCCCGGCCAACGCGAAGAACCCCGAGGGCGGCATGGAGCAGCTGCGTCTCATGCTCTCCGAGGAGTCCTCGAAGAACTTCACCAAGCAGGTCAAGTCGCTCAGCGCGTTCAACGGCGGCACGGACGGTCTGACCCTCTCCACCGCCCTGCAGGCCGGTGTCGACGCCCTGAAGAAGGCCGGCGACAACGTGGTGAACCCGCGCATGCAGGACTGGTACGTGAAGCTCCAGAAGGAGCAGATCGGCGTCGCCGGCATCGGCGAGATGATGGCCGGCCGTGCGACCCCGGCCGAGGCCATCAAGAAGATCCAGGCCTTCGCGGACGCGGCGGCCAAGGACCAGTCCATCAAGCACTACAAGCACCAGTGAGCAACCGTCACCAGCGGCGGCACCCGCGGAAAGATCGGGGTCGGTAAACGATGCAGCACGGCAAGTACCGTTTCATCGTGGGGTTCTTGACAGTCCCCTTGGCGTTGTACGCGGTCTTCGTCATCTGGCCGTTCATCCAGTCCATCTACTACTCGTTCACGGACTGGACCGGCCTGAGCCCGGACTTCAAGATGGTCGGGTTCGACAACTACACGAAGATGCTCAAGGACGACATCTTCTGGAAGTCCTTGCAGCACAGCGTGTTGCTCGTGCTGCTGCTGCCGCTGGTGACGCTCGGCCTGGCACTCTTCTTCGCCTTCATGCTCAATGTCGGAGGCCGGCGGCGGAAGAACGCCACGGTCTCCGGCGTGCGCGGGTCGGGTTTCTACAAGATCGCCTATTTCTTCCCGCAGGTGCTCTCGATCGTCATCGTGGCCCTGCTGTTCCAGTTCGCCTACAACCCGGCCGGCGGGGTGTTCAATTCGACGCTGAAGGCGATCGGTCTGGGATCCGTCCATCCCGACTGGCTGGGTGATCCGAACCTCGCGCTGATCTGTGTGATGACGGTTCTGGTCTGGTCGACGGTCGGATTCTTCGTCGTGCTCTTCTCCGCCGGAATGGCGTCCATCCCGAAGGATTTCTACGAGGCGGCGCTGCTCGACGGGGCGAACCGTTTCACCACCTTCTTCAAGATCACCCTTCCGCTGCTCTGGGACACGGTGCAGTCGGGCTGGGTCTACATGGGCATCCTGGCGCTCGGCGTGGAGGCGTTCACCGCCGTACAGGTCATGACCGTGGGCCCCGGCGGTCCCGACTACTCGACCACGGTCCTGCCGCTGTACGTGTACCAGACGGCCTTCCGCGACGGACAGGCCGGCTACGCGACGACGATCGGTGTCGGACTGCTCGTCGTCACCATGGCCTTCGCCGCCATCGTGATGCGGCTGGGCCGGCGCGAGCGGCTGGAGTTCTGATGCCGCGACTGACGGGAGACAGTGCCCGGACCCCCGGCAGGCACCACAAGCACCACAGGTCGGCCTCCGTGTCCGGCTCGACAGTACGAGGTGAGTACGCGTGAAGACGACTGACACCCCCCCTGCGGCACCGGCCGCGGACCCGGCCCCGGCGGCCGGGCGGCCCGCCCCCGCGCCCAAGGAGAAGAGCGGCGAGGGGCACGTCCTCAACGTCTTCTCGCACGGAGTGCTGATCATCTGGGCGATCCTGGTGGTCCTGCCGCTGCTGTGGGCGGTGATGTCGTCCTTCAAGACGGACGACTCGATCCTGTCGACGCCGTTGTCGCTCCCCGACAAGCTGCACTTCGACAACTGGTCGCGCGCCTGGAGCCAGGCGCACATGAGCGACTACTTCTTCAACACCATCGTCGTGGTGGGCTGCTCGCTCGTCGGTACCCTGCTGCTGGGCTCGATGGCGGCGTACGTGCTGGCGCGGTTCGACTTCCCCGGCAACCGCTTCTTCTACTTCCTGTTCATCGGCGGGATGAGCTTCCCGATCATCCTGGCGCTGGTCCCGCTGTTCTTCGTGATGAACAACATGGCCCTGCTGAACACGCGGCACGGGCTGATCATGGTGTACATCGCTTACTCGCTGCCGTTCACCGTCTTCTTCCTCACCTCCTTCTTCCGGACGCTGCCGACCTCGGTGGCGGAGGCGGCGATGCTCGACGGAGCCTCGCACACCCGGACGTTCTTCCAGGTGATGCTGCCGATGGCCAAGCCCGGCCTGATCAGCGTCGGCATCTTCAACTTCCTCGGCCAGTGGAACCAGTACATGCTGCCGACCGTGCTGAACACCGACCCGGAGCACCGGGTGCTCTCACAGGGCCTGGTCGAACTCGCCAACAGCCAGGGTTACAAGGGCGACTGGTCCGGCCTCTTCGCCGGTCTGGTGATGGCGATGCTGCCGGTCCTCGGGGCCTACATCGTCTTCCAGCGTCAGGTCGTCGCCGGGCTGACCGCGGGCGCGGTGAAGTAGCCCCCCGTACCGTCTCTCCGTGAACCGCCCGTCGGCCCCGTGCCGGCGGGCGGTTCCGTTGTGCGGACGGGTGGCGGGCGGCTGATACATGCCGCTCATCGGAGGCTTCGGTTGCTCAAGGTCTTGACGGGGAGTGCCGCAAAACGGTCAGCTTGGAGTTCACATGTTGGAGAAAACGGCAGGAGTGAGAGAGTCGATGGAGACTCCGGGGTCGCAGACATCTCTGCATCGCGCCAACCTTGAGCGGGTCGTACGCGCGGTACGCATGGCGGGCTCGCTCACTCAGGCGGAGATCGCACGGAGCACCGGCCTCTCAGCGGCCACCGTCTCCAATATCGTTCGTGAACTGAAGGAGAGCGGCACGGTCGAGGTCACCCCCACCTCGGCGGGCGGCCGCCGGGCCCGGAGCGTCTCGCTCAGCGGCGACGCGGGCATCGTGATCGGGGTCGATTTCGGTCACACTCATCTGCGGGTGGCGGTCGGCAACCTCGCCCACCAGGTCCTCGCCGAGGAGGCCGAGCCGCTGGACGTCGACGCCTCCTGGGCGGAGGGCTTCGGCCGGGCGGAGACGCTGGTCCGTCGCCTGATCGCGGCGACCGGGATCGGTCCGGACAAGGTGATCGGCGTGGGGCTCGGTGTACCCGGCCCGATCGACGTGGAGTCCGGAACGCTGGGTTCCACGTCGATCCTGCCGGGCTGGACGGGCATCAACCCCAGCAAGGAGCTGGCCGACCGGCTCGGCGTGCCGGTGTACGTCGACAACGACGCCAACCTCGGCGCGCTCGGCGAGCTGGTCTGGGGGAGCGGCCGGGGGGTGAAGGACCTCGCGTACATCAAGGTGGCCGGCGGCGTCGGCGCCGGTCTGGTGATCGACGGGCGGATCTACCGGGGGCCGGGCGGCACGGCGGGCGAGATCGGCCACATCACGCTCGACGAGTCGGGCCCGGTGTGCCGCTGCGGCAACCGCGGCTGCCTGGAGACCTTCGCGGCCGCCCGCTACGTGCTGCCGCTGCTCCAGCCCAGCCACGGGCCCGATCTGACGATGGAGCGGGTGGTCCAGCTGGCCCGCGAGGGCGATCCGGGATGCCGCCGGGTGATCGGTGACGTGGGGCGGTACATCGGCAGTGGTGTCGCCAACCTCTGCAATCTGCTCAACCCCAGCCGGGTGGTGCTCGGCGGATCGCTCGCGGAGGCGGGCGAGTTGGTGCTCGCGCCGATCCGGGACTCGGTCTCCCGCTACGCCATTCCGAGCGCCGCGCGGCAGCTCTCGGTGCTGCCCGGAGCGCTGGGCGGGCGGGCCGAAGTGCTGGGCGCCCTCGCTCTGGTGCTCAGTGAGATGGGGGATTCGACCCTTTTGGAGAGTGCCCTGCCGAAAGCCACTCCTGCCTTCACTTAGATAACGGATGGCACCGTTGTCATCTCGTTAAGGATTTACTCCTTGACGCTGCCGTCGCAGCCGAGTTGACTGCCAGCCACCTCGGCCGCGACGTCGCGGCCTCGTCAGGGAGGCAACCCGTAATGAACGCAACGACGCGACGCATTGTCATTGGAACGGCCGCGGTCTCGATGGCCGTCTCCCTCGCAGCCTGCGGCAAGGCCGGTGACGACAAGGACTCCGGCGGTGGCGACAGCAAGACCATCGGTCTGCTGCTGCCGGAGAACAAGACCACGCGTTACGAGACGTTCGACCGCCCCATCATCGAGGCGAAGATCAAGGCGCTGTGCGGTGACTGCAAGGTCAAGTACAACAACGCCGCGGGCGACAGCGAGACCCAGAAGAAGCAGTTCGACGCGCTCGTCACCCAGGGCGTGAAGGTCATCGTCCTGGACACCGTCGACTACAAGGCCGCGAAGTCCTGGGTCCAGCAGGCCGCGAAGAAGGACGTCAAGGTCGTCGCGTACGACCGTCTCGCCGAGGGCCCGATCTCCGCCTATGTCTCGTACGACAACGAGAAGATCGGCCAGCTCCAGGGCGAGGCGCTGGTCAAGGCGCTGGGCGCCAAGGCCAAGGAGAGCAACGTTGTCATGATCAACGGCTCGCCGCTCGACCCCAACGCCCCCTTCTTCAAGAAGGGCGCGCACAGCGTGCTCGACCAGCAGGTCAAGAAGGTCGTCTACGAGCAGGACATCCCGGACTGGTCGCCGGACGAGGCGAACAAGAAGATGGGCGCCGCCATCGACTCGCTGGGCAAGAAGGGCTTCCAGGGCGTCTACTCGGCCAACGACGGCATGGCCGGCGGCATCATCACGGCCCTGAAGAAGCAGGACGTCAAGGTTCCGGTCGGCGGCCAGGACTCCGAACTCGCGGGCATCCAGCGGATCCTGGCGGGCGAGCAGGCCTTCTCGATCTACAAGCAGATCAAGCCGGAGGCCGAGACCACCGCCGAGATCGCCGTCCGCCTGCTCAAGGGCGACAAGATCGACGACCTGGCCCCGGTCAAGGTCGACAGCCTCTCCGGCGAGTTCAAGGGCACCCCCTCGAAGCTCTACGACGCCTCGGTCGTGACCAAGGACAACGTCGCCTCCACGATCGTCGCGGACAAGGTCTACACGGTCGAGCAGATCTGCACCGCGCAGTACAAGGCGGCCTGCGACGCCGCCGGGGTCAAGTAACCACCACCGTCCGGGAGTTCCGCGCGCCCGACCCGGACCGCGGCCCCGGCGTCACCCCGATCCGGTCCGGCACCCGCCCCGTCCACGCCCCGCAGCAGGGGGCAGGTGCCGGACTGTCCGCCGGTCCCGGCACCGCCCTCCCACTGTGCTCAGCACCACCCCCCCCCGCCGGTCAGGCGGCGAAGGAGATGATTCACGTGTCCGCTACGCCCGTGCTGGCGTTGCGCGGGATCTCCAAGCGGTTCGGCGCCGTCCAGGCGCTCACCGATGTGGACCTGGAGATCCACTCCGGCGAGGTGGTCGCCCTGGTCGGCGACAACGGCGCCGGCAAGTCGACCCTCGTCAAGACCATTTCGGGCGTCCACCCGATCGACGACGGCGCCATCGAGTGGGAGGGCGCGACGGTCCGGATCAACCGGCCCAACGACGCCCAGGAGCTCGGAGTCGCCACCGTCTACCAGGACCTGGCGCTCTGCGACAACCTCGACGTGGTCGCCAACCTCTTCCTCGGCAGCGAGCTGCGCAGGGCCTCCGTCCTCGACGAGATCGCCATGGAGAAGCGCGCCAAGGAGCTGCTGGACACCCTGTCCATCCGGATTCCGAGCGTGCGCATACCGGTCGCCGCGCTCTCCGGCGGCCAGCGCCAGGTCGTGGCCATCGCCCGTGCGCTGATCGGCGACCCCAAGATCGTCATCCTCGACGAGCCGACCGCCGCCCTCGGCGTCGAGCAGACCGCCCAGGTCCTCGACCTCGTCGAGCGGCTGCGCGAGCGCGGTCACGGCGTCATCCTCATCAGTCACAACATGGCCGATGTGCGCGCCGTCGCCGACCGGGTGGCGGTGCTGCGGCTGGGCCGTAACAACGGAGTCTTCGACGTGGCCACCACGTCCCACGAGGAGATCATCTCCGCGATCACCGGTGCCACGGACAATGCCGTCACGCGCCGCCAGGCCCGCACCGCGACGAAGGGGGACGCCAAGTGAGCGACCTCGCCAAGACCCCCGAGGCCACCGAGGCCGAAGCCGCCACCGAAGCCGCGTCCGGAGCCCCGGCCCCCGCCGTCGACCCACGCCTGCTCGTCCGCGAGGAGGGCTTCAAGGGCTACTGGTCGGAGTTCACCCGCAGGGTGCGCGGCGGCGAGCTCGGCTCGCTGCCGGTCCTGGTCGGCCTGATCGTCATCGCGGTCGTCTTCCAGTTCCAGAACGAGAACTTCCTCTCCGCCAGCTCCATCGCCAACATCGCCGTCTACAGCTCCGGCCTCGGCATCATGGCGGTCGGCATCGTCTTCGTCCTGCTGCTCGGCGAGATCGACCTGTCCGTCGGCTCGGTCGCCGGCGTCGGCGCGGCCACCTGGGCCGTGCTCAACGTCAACCACGGCTGGCCCGACTGGGCGGCGGTGCTGGTCGCGGTGGCCGGGGGCCTGGTGCTCGGCGCGCTGCACGGCTTCTTCTTCGCCAAGATCGGGGTGCCCGCCTTCGTCGTCACCCTGGCGGGCTTCCTGGGCTGGAGCGGTCTGCAGGAGTGGATGATGGGCGGTGAGGGCTCGATCAACACGCCGTCCGGCAGCATCGTGGAGAACCTCACCAACTACTTCTTCGAGGACAAGGCCGCCGGATACGGTCTGGCCCTGGTCGCTGTTCTCGCGTACGCCGCCTCGCTGTTCCTGGACGGCCGACGCCGCCGGGCCGCCGCGCTGCCCGCCCGTCCCACCAGCGAGGTCCTGCTCCGTACCGGCCTCGTCGCCGTGCTGTGCTTCGCCGTCGCGTACGTGCTGAACGAGCCCTCCGGCGCCCGCGGGCTGCCGCTGGCCCTGGTGCTCTTCCTCGCGGTGCTGGTCGTCGCGGACTTCGTGGCCCGCCGGACCACCTTCGGCCGCCAGGTCTTCGCGGTGGGCGGCAACCCGGAGGCGGCGCGCCGTGCCGGTATCAGCGTCGACCGGGTCCGGATCACCGTCTTCGCGCTCTCCGGCATGCTGGGCGCCTTCGGCGGCCTCTTCATCGCCAGCCTCTCCGGCGGCGCCACCAAGAGCGTCGGCGGCGGCAACACCCTGATGCTGGTCATCGCCGCGGCCGTGATCGGCGGCACCAGCCTCTTCGGCGGCCGGGGCAAGGTCTGGTCCGCGCTGCTCGGCATGATCGTGATCCAGTCGATCCAGCAGGGCCTGAACATGATCGGGATGGCCAACGCCATCCAGTACATGATCACCGGCGCGGTACTGCTGGCGGCCGTGGTCATCGACTCGGTCTCCCGCCGCACCCAGAAGACCGCGGGCCGCGCCTGACCCGTACGGGCGCGGCGGTGCCCGGTGCCCCCGAGGGC
>NZ_JBHJQP010000208.1:0-13522 GCF_042262625.1 Streptomyces sp. NPDC056347
GACGGGGCCTTCCGGCCCGTCCGCCCCCTCCCGCGGGGTGTGCGCGTGCTCCCGTGCGTTACGCGGCGAGCTTCGCCAGGGCCGCGTCGATACGGGCCAGGGTCTTCTCGCGGCCCAGGATCTCCAGGGACTCGAAGAGCGGCAGACCGATCGTGCGGCCGGTGACCGCGACGCGGACCGGGGCCTGGGCCTTGCCGAGCTTCAGGCCGTGCTCCTCGCCCGCGGCGAGGATGGCGTTCTTCAGGGCGTCCGCGTTCCACTCGGCGTCGGCCAGCTTGGCGCGGGCCGTCACCAGCAGGGCGTCGGAGCCCTCCTTCATCGCCTTGTTCCAGGACGCCTCGTCCGTCGCCGGCTCGGCCAGGAAGAGGAAGTCGACGTTGGCCGTGATGTCCGAGAGGACCGTGACCCGGGTCTGGGCGTGCGGGGCGATCTCCTCGAACTGCGCCGCGTCGAAGTCCTCCGGGGCCCAGGGGGCGAACGGGGCCTTCAGCCAGGGGCCGCACGCCTCGGTGAACGCCTTCACGTCCATCCGGCGGATGTGCTCGGCGTTGACGTGCTCGCACTTCTTCAGGTCGAAGCGCGCCGGGTTGGCGTTGACGTCCTTGATGTCGAAGGCGGCCACCATCTCCTCGACGGAGAAGATGTCCCGGTCCTCGGCGATCGACCAGCCCAGCAGGGAGAGGTAGTTGAGCAGCCCCTCGGGCACGAAGCCGCGCTCGCGGTAGAGGTTGAGCGAGGCCTGCGGGTCGCGCTTGGAGAGCTTCTTGTTGCCCTCGCCCATGACGTACGGCAGGTGGCCGAAGGCGGGGGTGTCCTTGGCGATGCCCAGCTCGATGAGCGCCTTGTAGAGGGCGAGCTGGCGCGGGGTGGAGGAGAGCAGGTCCTCGCCGCGCAGGACGTGGGTGATCTCCATCAGCGCGTCGTCGACCGGGTTGACCAGCGTGTAGAGCGGGGCCCCGTTGGCGCGGACGATGCCGTAGTCCGGGACGTTCTCCGGCTGGAAGGTCAGCTCGCCGCGGACCAGGTCCGTGAAGGTGAGCGGCTCGTCGGGCATCCGGAAGCGGACGATGGAGGTGCGGCCCTCGGCCTCGTACGCGGCGATCTGCTCGGCGCTCAGCTCGCGGCAGTGGCCGTCGTAGCCGGAGGGCTTCCCGGCGGCGCGGGCGGCGTCGCGGCGGGTGTCGAGCTCCTCGGTGGTGCAGTAGCAGTGGTACGCGTACCCGCCGGCGAGGAGCTTGTCGGCGACGTCCTTGTAGATGTCCATCCGCTGCGACTGGCGGTACGGGGCGTGCGGGCCGCCGACCTCGGGGCCCTCGTCCCAGTCGAAGCCCAGCCAGCGCATGGAGTCCAGGAGCTGGTCGTAGGACTCCTCGGAGTCACGGGCGGCGTCCGTGTCCTCGATGCGGAAGACCAGGGTGCCGCCGTGGTGCCGGGCGAAGGCCCAGTTGAACAGGGCGGTGCGGACCAGGCCCACGTGGGGGTTGCCGGTCGGCGAGGGACAGAAACGTACGCGTACAGGTGCGTTAGCCACGCTTGATCACCTTGTTGGTGAGAGTGCCGATGCCTTCGATGGTGACGGCGACCTCGTCGCCGACATGGAGGGGTCCGACCCCTGCGGGGGTGCCGGTGAGGATCACGTCGCCCGGGAGCAGCGTCATGGCCTCCGTGATGTGGACGACCAGGTCCTCGATCGAGCGGATCATGTCGCTCGTACGGCCCAGCTGGCGTTGCTCGCCGTTGACCGTCGCCTGGATGGTGACATCGCTGGGGTCGAGGTCGGTCTCCACCCAGGGGCCGAGCGGGCAGGAGGTGTCGAAGCCCTTGGCCCTGGCCCACTGCTTCTCGCGCTTCTGGGCGTCGCGGGCGGTGACGTCGTTGGCGCAGGTGTAGCCGAAGATGACGTCCTTGACACGCTCGCGCGGGACTTCCCGGCACATACGGCCGATGACCACGGCCAGTTCGGCCTCGTGGTGCAGCTCGTTCGAGAAGGAGGGGTACTCGATCGCGTCGCCGGAGCCGATCACCGAGGTGGTGGGCTTGAAGAAGGCGACGGGGACCTCCGGGACCTCGTTGCCCAGCTCCGCGGCGTGCTCCGCGTAGTTGCGGCCGATGGCCACGACCTTGTTGGGGAGCACGGGCGGCAGGAGACGGACCTTGCTCAGCGGGACCTTGGTGCCGGAGAGCTCGAACTCGGCGTACGGGATGCCCTTGATGATGTCGAGGACGAGGCCATCGGGCCCCTCGCCCTCGACGGCGCCGAAGGCGACATTGCCGTCGATGGAGAACCTGGCGATGCGCACGGGATGCTGTCGCCCCTCACTCGCTTGCTGGCTGAAGACTGACGCTCCAGGCTAACGCGTTGCCCGGCGGGGATTGCCCCGATTTCGAGCGGCGCGGGCGGCGACGGGGTGAGGGGGACGGCCCGGGGGACGGCGCCCGCGCTACTCGGCGGCCGCGGCCGCGACCGGGGCTTCCATGAGGATGGTGCGGCGCGGGTTGGCGGTCTGGCCCGGCAGCTCCACGGCGTGTTCCGGCTGCTCCGGCGTCCGCAGTTCACCGGCGTCCTTGAGGTGCGCCAGCGTGGTGCGCCGGGGGTTGGCAATGTTGCGGAACGTCATCGTCGTCTTCATCTGCCGTTCGGACCCTGTCGGTACGGGCGCCGCCCGGGGAGGGGCGCCGGTGGTCGGTTGTGCCATCCCAGTAAAGCGTCAGGCTAAACATCCAATTCCCGGCGGAAGCCCGGAAGAGACGACGATCATTGTGTGAGTTTGCTCACGACCGTGCACGCAATTCACTCATTCCGGGCAGTGGATCACGCCGACAGAAAAGGACATTCCGTCACTGAATCAGCCATTCCACTCCTGACCATGGCGACTGGGACACCCGCAGGGGCTTAAAAATTCGCTCCTTATCGACCGTTTTATGCATGATCACGCTCCACGGCTTGTCACTCGTCAATCACAACGCGTCACTCACGTCACGGTGCGACACGAGGCCCTTGTTGGAGATCCGGCACTGTGCTGGAATTCCACGCACCGCCGCGGGTTTCAAACCGGCGCGCAGGGGGCGCGACACAGCGCCGAGTGGCGGCGGAGAAGGGGAAGAGGACGCCGGTCACTCACGACCACCATGGGGCGGGCACGAGACGCTCCACGACGCCGACACCGTTCCACCGCCTCGCGCGGGCGGGACGCCTGGTCCAGAGGTTGCGACGCTAGTGCAGGGACGTTTCAAGAGGGATGGCAGCGCTGCGGCGGAGCAGGAGCCGCACGGCGGGACCGACCGCGGTCCCTCGGCCCCGCACGCCCAGAACCCCGGGCCGGCCACGGCCGCCGACAGCGGGGAGCGCGCTCAGCGCCCCGCCGCGGAGGGCGGCGACGACACCGACGTGGTCTCCTCGCCGCTGTCCCAGGGATCGACCGGCACCGGCTCGCGCGTCGCCCTGCGCAACTGGCGCATCAGCACCCGACTGGTTTCCCTGCTCGCCCTTCCCGTGGTCGCCGCGACCGCACTGGGCGGCCTGCGGATCAACGATTCGATGAACGACATCCAGCAGCTTGATCACATGCAGCTGCTGACCAAGCTGACGAAGCAGGCGACCACCCTGGCGCAGGCGCTCCAGGAGGAGCGCGACAACTCCGCCGGTCCGCTGGCCAACGGCGGGAAGCCCGACGACTTCAAGGTCGCCGAGCCCCGCCGCAAGACCGACCGGGCGAAGACCGCCTTCCTGCAAGCCACGAACGAGATCGGCGACCCCTCCGGCGACGAGGCTCTCGAAGGCATCGCCGCGAGCACCTCGCAGATCGCGGGCCAGCTGGCCGGCATCCGCGGCATCCGCAAGGAGGCGTATGCGAACGGCGCCCCGAGCTTCCTGACCGTCGACCAATACAGCCAGCTGATCACCTCGCTGCTGAGCCTCTCCCAGGACATGGCGCAGGCGACCAGCAACTCGGAGATGATCAAGCGGACCCGTGCGCTGGCCGCCTTCTCCTCCGCCAAGGAGTACGCCTCGATCCAGCGGGCCGTCATCGCCGCGGCCCTGCCCGGCGGCAACGACGACAAAAAGCCGCACATGGACTCGAACGAGAAGCAGTTCGGCAAGTTGGCGTTGGAAGAGGAGCAGTCGGCACTGCGCTCCTTCAAGTCCGTGTACGCCGCCACCGGCAACAACGCCGACGAACTGACCGCCACGCTCGACGAGGGCAACCCGGAGATCAAGGCCGCCTCCACCTACGCGAAGAAGGTGCTGGACAGCCCCACGGGCATGGAGGGCACCGCGCGGCGCTCCTACCTCGACTGGTACGACCAGAGCTCCACCAAGATCGGGGCGATGACGACCATCGAGGAGACCCTCCTCAGCGACATGGAGGGCAAGGCCCGCGAGCTCCGCGACGAGTCGAAGCGCGAAGCGATCATCAGCGGTGCGCTCATCCTGCTCGTGCTCGGTGTCTCGCTGGTCGGCGCCTTCGTCGTCGCCCGGTCGATGATCCGTTCGCTGCGCCGCCTCCAGGACACCGCCACCCGGGTCGCCCAGGACCGGCTGCCCGAACTCGTCAAGCAGCTCTCCGAGGCCGACCCGCAGGACGTGGACACCTCGGTCGAGTCGGTCGGCGTGCACTCCCGGGACGAGATCGGCCAGGTGGCCGCGGCCTTCGACGACGTGCACCGCGAGGCCGTCCGCCTCGCCGCCGAGCAGGCCCTCCTCCGGGGCAACGTCAACGCGATGTTCACCAACCTCTCGCGCCGCAGCCAGGGCCTCATCCAGCGCCAGCTCTCGCTCATCTCCGAGCTGGAGTCGCGCGAGGCCGACCCGGACCAGCTGTCCTCGCTCTTCAAGCTCGACCACCTCGCGACCCGTATGCGCCGTAACGGCGAGAACCTCCTCGTCCTCGCGGGCGAGGAGCCGGGCCGTCGTTGGACCCGCCCCGTCCCGCTGGTAGACGTGCTCCGTGCCGCCGCCTCCGAGGTGGAGCAGTACGAGCGGATCGAGCTGGCCGCGGTACCCGCCACCGAGGTCGCCGGCCGCGTCGTCAACGACCTCGTCCACCTGCTCGCCGAGCTGCTGGAGAACGCCACGTCGTTCTCCTCCCCGCAGACCAAGGTGCGGGTCACCGGTCACGCGCTGCCCGACGGGCGGGTGCTGGTCGAGATCCACGACACCGGCATCGGCCTCTCCCCGGAGGACCTGGCCGCGATCAACGAGCGGCTCGCCTCGCCGCCCACCGTGGACGTCTCGGTCTCCCGCCGCATGGGTCTGTTCGTGGTCGGCCGGCTTTCGCTGCGTCACGGCATCCGGATCCAGCTGCGGCCCTCCGACTCCGGCGGTACGACCGCGCTGGTCATGCTGCCCGTCGACCTCGCCCACGGTGGCAAGCAGCCCGCGCCCAAGCCCTCCCCCGGTCAGCAGGCCGGTGCCCCGGGCGGTCCGCTCGCCGGCGGCCAGGCGGGTCCGGCGGGCGGTTCGCGCCCCGGTCTCGGCTCCGCCCCGGCGGGCCCGGCCGGACGTCTCGCCCCGGGCCAGGGCGGAGCGCGCGGCCAGGTCGGCGCGGGGTCCGCGCCGCGTGCCGCGCTGCCCTCCCGCGACTCCGGTCCGCGCCAGCCGCAGGGCCGGCCGGACGCCGGGTTCCCGCCGGCCGGGACGGGACCGCAGGACGCCTCCCGTCCGGAGCCGCAGCGTCACGGCGGCGGCCTCGCGGGCGCCTTCGGCAACGGCGCCCGTCTCGGTGCCCGCGGCCAGAACGAGGGCCCGGGCCGTCAGGAGCCGGGCGGCCGCCCCGACCTGTTCAGCGAGAAGCGCCAGGGCCCCGGTCAGGGCCGTCAGGACGAGAACGCCGCCTGGCAGCAGTCCCAGCCGCAGCAGGGCCGGCCGAACCCGGCCGGTCCGGGCGGTTTCCAGCAGCCCGGCCAGGGCGAGCCCGAGCGCCAGCTGCCCCCCGTCGGCGGCCCGCGTGCCGAGCTGCCCGGCGCCCCGTCCCCGGCGACCGGCGGATACCCCGTACCGCAGCGCCCGCAGACCACCAGCTGGGGTGCCGAGGACCAGGCGCGGCATGCTCCGCTGGACGCCCCGCGCGGTCACGAGGAGCCCGAGTCCACCGGCCAGTTCCAGCGCCCGGTGAACCCGCAGCCCGCCCCGGGGATGCCGCTGGACGAGCAGCACGGCCCCGGCTCCACCGCCGAGTTCGCCCGCCCGGACTTCTCCGCCCCGGCTCCGCAGGCCCACTTCCCGCAGGCCCACGCCCCGCAGGACTTCCCCGGCCAGGACCCGGCGAGCACCGCGCAGTTCGCCCGCCCGGACTTCGGGCAGCCGCAGCAGCAGCCGGTCCGGGCGCAGGACCAGGGCTTCCGCGCCCAGCAGGACCAGGGCTTCCAGGCCCCCGACCCGCAGGGCCTGGGCGACGACTTCGGCGCCCCGCGCCCGCCCGCCGCCGAGGGCCAGTACCGCCCCGAGGTGCCGCAGCAGCCGCGGCCCGAGGCGCTGCCCGCCGCTGGGCCCGGGGACGGTCGTACACCGCTGTACGACACCCTGGAGACCAACTGGTTCCACGGCCCGCAGCAGAGCTCCCAGCAGCACAGTGCCCAGCAGCCCGCCCAGCCGCAGGCGCCGGACTCGTCCCTCCCCCGTCGTCAGGCCCCGGAGTCCCCGGCTCCCGCGGCCCCGGCCGGTGGCGGCGACACGGGAGGAACCCCCGCAAGTTCCTGGCGCCCCTCGCCGAACGACGAACTCGTACGGCAGGCGGAGCGGGTCAAGAAGCCCGCGGCGGGCGGAGTCACCACTTCCGGCCTGCCGCGTCGAGTGCCCCGCGCCAACCTGGTGCCGGGAACCGCTCAGCAGCAGAACCATCAGTCCGGTCCGCAGGTGTCACGTGCCCCCGACGACGTGCGCGGGCGGTTGACCAATCTCCGCCGGGGCATTCAGCAGGGGCGGCAGGCCAACGGCCAGTCGACCGGCAGTTTCCCACTCGGCCCCACTCACCAGCAGGAGCGTTAGTTGAGCCCGATGAGTCAGGCCGCGCAGAATCTGAACTGGTTGATCACCAACTTCGTGGACAACACCCCCGGGGTGTCCCACACGGTGGTGGTCTCCGCCGACGGACTCCTGCTGGCCATGTCCGAAGGATTCCCCCGTGACCGCGCCGACCAGCTGGCCGCCGTCGCCTCCGGGCTGACCTCGCTGACCGCGGGCGCCTCCCGGATCTTCGAGGGCGGCGCCGTCAGCCAGACAGTCGTGGAGATGGAACGCGGGTTCCTCTTCCTGATGTCCATCTCGGACGGCTCCTCACTGGCCGTCCTCGCCCACCCCGACGCCGACATAGGTCTGGTCGGGTACGAGATGGCCCTGCTGGTCGACCGCGCGGGCAGCGTCCTCACCCCCGACCTCCGTGCCGAACTCCAAGGCAGCCTGCTTCACTAGGCGTCCTTGGATCGATGACAGACTCGATTGCCCCAGGAACGCCCTCAACCCTCGCCCGTCAGGCCGATCAGCGCCCCCACCGGCCTCACCAGACGGCACGTCGAAGCACTGCTGTCACGCCCGGAGGATTCATGACCCCGCCACCCGCCTCACCCGATCCGTACGGCGCACTGCACCACGCGTCGTACGACGGTGAAGGCGACCAGCCACTGGTCCGCCCGTACGCCATGACCGGTGGCCGGACCCGGCCTCGCTACCAGCTCGCCATAGAGGCGCTGGTCTCCACCACGGCCGACCCCGCGCACATGGCGACGCTGCTCCCCGAGCACCAGCGGATCTGCCACCTCTGCCGTGAGGTCAAGTCGGTGGCCGAGGTCTCGGCGCTGCTGTCGATGCCGCTCGGTGTGGCCCGGATTCTCGTCGCGGACCTGGCGGAAGCCGGCATGGTGGCCATCCACCAGCCGGGCAATGGAGAGGCCGGCGGCGCGCCGGATGTGACACTGCTCGAAAGGGTGCTCAGTGGACTTCGCAAGCTCTAGTGGCGGCGCGACCCGGGCCACCACCTCGGCGAAGATCGTGGTGGCCGGGGGCTTCGGCGTGGGCAAGACCACGTTCGTCGGTGCCGTCTCGGAGATCAACCCGTTGCGTACCGAGGCCGTGATGACGTCCGCGTCCGCGGGCATCGACGACCTGACGCACACCGGGGGCAAGACGACGACGACCGTCGCCATGGACTTCGGCCGTATCACCCTGGACCAGGACCTGATCCTGTACCTCTTCGGTACACCCGGTCAGGACCGCTTCTGGTTCATGTGGGACGACCTCGTACGCGGCGCCATCGGCGCCGTCGTCCTCGTCGACACCCGCCGCCTCGCCGACTGCTTCCCCGCCGTCGACTACTTCGAGAACAGCGGACTCCCCTTCGTCATCGCCCTCAACGGCTTCGACGGACACCAGCCCTACACCCCCGACGAAGTCCGCGAAGCCCTCCAGATCGGCCCCGACACCCCGATCATCACGACGGACGCGCGGCACCGCGCGGACGCCAAGAGCGGTCTGATCACGCTCGTGGAGCACGCGCTGATGGCGCGGCTCAAGTAGGCACAAGTCGGTATTGCCGTACGCTAGTTGCCGTAGTCGGGCGGGGGTGGACTGTGTCGTTTGACACGATCCACCCCCGGCATTCATAACGTTTCGACAGAGAATTGCCCCGCGATCGACACCCGACGCATCCGTCTGGTGCCTCAGCGCACATCTGAGCCCCGCCTTTTGGCGGGGCTCGTTCCTTATGCCCGTTTTATCTGAGGCCTGGGCCACTCGGAATGACAGGTTCCGACTGTTTGGAACGCGACCGGTCCCCATGCTGGAATTCGACGAACTTCCAAGTAGTACGGCCCTGAACGAAACACGGCACAGCGTAGGTGCCGACGCCGAGAGGTTGTTGGTCGAGTGAGGCGAAGCAACGCGGGCTCCACGGCGCAGCGGGAGCGGGGCAATTTCACCCCTCCGTCGCGCGCCGCGGTGTCGTCCGCCGATGCGTCGGACGCCGAAGCGCCCGCCGGCGGTTCCGGCCGGCTGTCCCCGCGCAACTGGCGGGTGGCCACGCGGCTGAACGCGATCCTCCTGATCCCCGTCCTGGTCGGCCTGGTCATGGGCGGTTTCCAGGTGAAGGGGTCGATCGACACCTGGCGCGAGGCCGAGAACGCCGAGAAGACCGCGCTGATCGTCCGCGCCGCCGCCGAGTACGGCCAGGCACTGCTCAACGAGCGCGACCTCTCCGCCCAGCCGCTGCTGTCGAACAAGCGCGACGCCGCCGCCATTACAGAGGTCCAGACCACCACGGACAACGCGGCGGGCAAGTTCAACGAGGCCGTCAAGGACATGCCGAGGAAGAAGGGCCTGGAGCGGCGCCTGCGGCTCTTCCGGCTGGAGGAGCCCACCCTCCCCGGGCTGCGCAAGGCAGCCTTCACCGAAGCCATGGACCCGGTGAAGACGGAAGAGGGCTACGTCAAGGTCCAGCACTCGCTGATGGAGTTCAGCAACGAACTGGGGCTGGGCACGGGCAACATCACCAGCTACGGCCGTTCGGTCTACGCGCTGGAGCTCGCCAAGGCCGCAGAATCGCTTCAGCGCTCCATCGGCATGCATCTGCTGGTGCGGCCGAGCCAGCAGCGCGCCACGTTCGACGCCCAGGTCAAGGCCTTCGGTTCGTACAACTACCTGGAGGACGTCGCCCTCGGCGAGTTCGTCTCCGGGGCCACGGAGGAGGACGCGGCCCGGCTGAAGCAGGTGCTGGCCGCCAAGGCCGACGAGGGCAACGAGAAGCTGAAGAAGGCCAAGGAGCAGGCCGACGCCACCGGGGTGCCGTTCGTGACCCCGCCCAGCATCGACGGCTCCGTCTTCGACGGCATGGCCGAGCAGATCTCCCAGGGCAAGCCGCCCGAGAAGCTGGCCGCGAAGGGCATTACGCCGGAGACCTGGATGGCCGCGGCCACCGCCAAGTTCGACGGCTACACCACGGTCGAGAACGAGCTCGTCGACAAGGCGGTCGACGAGGCGGCGGGCATCTCCTCCGGCGCCCGGACCGACGCCTTCGTCAACGCCGCCGTGGTGATCGTCGCCCTGCTGGCCGCCTTCGCCCTGGCCGGTCTCATGGCCCGGCAGATGAGCCGCTCCATGCGCCGGCTGCGCACGGCCGCGTTCGGCATCGCCGAGCAGCGGCTGCCGATGCTGGTCGACCAGCTCTCGCGGGCCGAGCCGGGCCGGGTCGACACCCGGGTCCAGCCCATCCCGATCCACAGCCGGGACGAGATCGGCGAGGTCGCCCGCGCCTTCGACCAGGTGCACCGCGAGGCGGTACGGCTCGCCGCCGAGCAGGCCATGCTCCGGGGCAACGTCAACGCGATCTTCACCAACCTGTCGCGCCGCAACCAGTCCCTGATCGAGGGCCAGCTGACCCTCATCACCGACCTGGAGAACAACGAGGCCGACCCGGACCAGCTGGAGAACCTCTTCCGGCTGGACCACCTGGCCACCCGGATGCGCCGCAACGGCGAGAACCTCCTGGTCCTCGCGGGCGAGGAGCCCGGCCGCCGCTGGAACCAGCCGGTGCCGCTGGTCGACGTGCTCCGCGCCGCCTCCTCCGAGGTGGAGTCCTACGAGCGCATCGAGCTGACCGGCATACCCGAGACCGAGATCCACGGGCAGGCGGTCACCGACCTGGTGCACCTGCTGGCCGAGCTGCTGGAGAACGCGACCACGTTCTCCTCGCCGCAGACCAAGGTGCGGGTCACCGCGACCCGGCTGCCCGACGGCCGCATGATGATCGAGATCCACGACAAGGGCATCGGTCTCACCCCCGAGGACTTCGCCGACATCAACCACAGGCTGGCCAACCCGCCGACCGTGGACGCCACGGTGTCGCAGCGGATGGGCCTGTTCGTGGTCGGCCGCCTCTCCGACCGGCACGGCATCCGGGTCCAGCTGCGCCCCTCGGGCGAGCAGGCCGGGACCACCTCGCTGGTCATGCTGCCGGACGCGATCACGCACGGCGGCGGTGGCGAACCGGACGCCGCGGCCGGTGACTTCACCGTCTCCTCGATCATCCCGGAGCAGCAGGGCCTGGAGCAGCAGCCCCAGGCGCACCAGCGCACCGCGGCCGAACTCGGCTTCGACGACTCCCGTTACGAGCAGCCCCCGGCGGGGGCCACGCTGGACCCGGTGGGCCGTTCGCTGATGCGCGAGGGGCGCCGGGCGGCGCTGGAGGCGCAGACCTCCGGCGAGCAGCAGCAGTTCGCCCAGCAGCCGTACGCCGCCCAGGACGGACAGCCCTACGCCGGGGCCCCGTACACCGAGGCCCCGTACGCCGGGGCCGGATACGGTCAGCAGCCGCAGCCGGAGCAGTACGGCCAGGAGCAGTACCACCAGGACCAGTACGGCCACCAGCAGTACGGCCAGGACCCGTACGCGGGCGGCTACGCCCCGTACGACGCCTCTCCGGACGCCGTTCACGCGGAGTCCGGGCAGGCGGCCGGAGAGGTCCGGCAGGCCGCGCACGACGGGCAGTTCGCTCCCGGGACCCAGCAGGACGAGTGGCCGGAACAGGGCGGCCACCAGGGCGCGTACGAGCCGGCGGCACCGGCGGAAGCGGAATCATCCGTCCCGTCTGCCCCCGCCGAGCCGCAGGAGCGCGTAGGCTTCGACCGTTCGGGGCCCACGCCCAACTCCGGCCACGAGCTCACCGAAGCCGGTCTGCCGCGCCGGGGTGGTCAGCAGCACTGGCAGCCCACCGGCCGTGGCAGCCATCGGCCCGCCGCCGCGCAGCAGCCGCCGCAGCAGCAGGAGTTGCCGCAGCGGCAGGACGCGCAGCAGGACGGAAACGGCTCCGACGACTGGCACTCGGCCAACGACGAGCGCTGGGAGCGGGCCGAGCAGCTCCGGGAGCCGAAGGCGGGCGGAATCACCCCGTCCGGTCTTCCCCGGCGCGTGCCCAAGGCCAATCTGGTCGAGGGCACGGCGGAGCAGGCCGTGCAGGACGGCCCTCAGGTTTCCCGCGCCCCCGAGGACATCCGCGGCAGGTTGAGCAACCTGCGGCGGGGCGTGCTCCGGGGACGCAGCGCGGGTTCGGACGACAGTAATACCTACGACCAGGAGCGTTAGTGTGAGCCCGATGAGCCAGGCGGCGCAGAATCTGAACTGGTTGATCACCAACTTCGTGGACAACACCCCCGGGGTGTCCCACACGGTGGTGGTCTCCGCCGACGGACTCCTGCTGGCCATGTCCGAAGGATTCCCCCGTGACCGCGCCGACCAGCTGGCCGCCGTCGCCTCCGGGCTGACCTCGCTGACCGCGGGCGCCTCCCGGATCTTCGAGGGCGGCGCCGTCAGCCAGACGGTGGTGGAGATGGAACGCGGGTTCCTCTTCCTGATGTCCATCTCGGACGGCTCCTCGCTGGCCGTCCTCGCCCACCCGGACGCAGATATCGGTCTGGTCGGGTACGAAATGGCACTTCTCGTCGACCGGGCGGGCAGTGTTCTGACTCCGGATCTCCGGGCCGAGCTCCAGGGAAGTCTTCTTAACTAATAGACAGACAGTGCGTTTCGCGCCACTGGGCCATAAGGTGCGGTGGCGCGGACCCACTGGGATCGGGACCGGCAGTCGGAGGAGGAATCGTGGACACACCCCAGAACGGGCACCAGTACGACGGTGGCCGACAGGTACCGGGTGAGCACGGGGACAACCGGTTCAACTTCCCCTCGGCCCCCAGCAGACAGGGCGCCCAGCCTTCTTTCCCGCCCTACCAGCAGCCGCAGCGGCCACGAGGTGCCCAGGAGGACATCGGGTGGCACGCGCAGCAGCCGGGGGGCGCCCAGGAGGACACCGGGTGGCACGCGCAGCAGCCGCACCGCTACGACCCTCCCCGGGCGCCCCGTGTCCAGCCGGTGCCGCCGAGGCAGATTCCCGAGCCCGCCGCGCCGTCCGCGCACAACCCGCTGGTTCGTCCGTACGCCATGACCGGTGGCCGGACCCGCCCGCGCTACCAACTCGCCATTGAGGCGTTGGTCAGTACCACGGCCGATCCGTCCCGGCTGCAAGGGCAGTTGCCCGAGCACCAGCGGATCTGCCGGCTGTGCTTCGAGATCAAGTCGGTCGCCGAGATTTCGGCACTGCTCTCGATACCCCTCGGCGTTGCCCGGATCCTCGTGGCCGATCTGGCCGAGGCCGGACTCGTCGCTATCCATCAGCCCGGCGGCGACGAGTCCGCCGGCGGCCAGCCAGATGTGACACTGCTCGAAAGGGTGCTCAGTGGACTTCGCAAGCTCTAGCGGCGGAGCAGCCCGCTCCACTACCTCGGCGAAGATCGTGGTGGCAGGGGGCTTCGGCGTGGGTAAGACCACGTTCGTCGGTGCCGTCTCGGAGATCAATCCGCTGCGTACCGAAGCCGTGATGACGTCCGCTTCCGCGGGCATCGACGACCTGACGCACACCGGGGACAAGACGACCACCACGGTGGCGATGGACTTCGGCCGTATCACCCTGGACCAGGACCTGATCCTGTACCTCTTCGGTACACCCGGTCAGGACCGCTTCTGGTTCATGTGGGACGACCT